>JAIDKJ010000044.1 GCA_029051835.1 Paramuribaculum sp.
GAGCTTTTCGGCAAGACGCAACAGCGCCGCGTCGGGCATCTGTGGCCAGGCGCGGCGTATGTTGGCTATGATGTTGGTCATCATCGGCCGATCGCTCATCATATCAGCGAGTCCTTGAATCCGATGAAGTAGAGTATGCCGTCGAGTCCGATAGTAGATAGCGACTGGTCGGCGGTGGCTTTTACTTTTGGCTTGGCATGGAAAGCTATGCCGAGTCCGGCGGTGGCAAGCATCGGCAGGTCGTTGGCGCCGTCGCCCACGGCTATGGTCTGTTTGATGTTGACGTTCTCCACCTGTGCGAGCAGACGGAGCAGTTCGGCTTTTCGGCGTCCGTCGACTATGTCGCCAAGATGTCGTCCCGTCAGTTTGCCGTCCTTGATCTCCAGCTCGTTGGCATATACGTAGTCGAAGCCGAAGCGTTGTTTGAGGTAGTTGCCGAAGTAGGTGAATCCGCCGGAGAGTATGGCGGTCTTGTAGCCGGTGCGTTTGAGGGCTTTCATCATGCGGTCCACTCCTTCGGTGATCGGGAGGTTTTCGGCTATCTCGCGCATCACGCTTTCGTCGAGGCCTTTGAGCAGCGCCACCCGTCGGGTGAAGCTCTCGCAGAAGTCAATCTCGCCGCGCATGGCGCTTTCGGTGATGGCTCTCACTTCGGCTCCTACTCCTGCGCGGTCGGCGAGTTCGTCGATCACTTCCGTGCCTATCAGCGTGGAGTCCATGTCGAAGCATACGAGGCGGCGCGCACGTCTGTACATGGTGTCTTCCTGAAGGGAGATGTCCACTTCCTGCCGGTTGGCTATCTCCATGAACCGCTTCTGCATCTCCGTCTGGTCGTTGAGGTTGCCTCTGACCGATATCTGCACGCACGACTTGCTGAGCGGATCCTCGCCGTGGAGCGGCATACGGCCTGTGAGGCGTTTTATGCCGTCGATGTTAAGTCCCATCTCGGCCACCACGCGGCTGACGTCGGCGATGGCGGCAGCCGTCAGTCGGCGACCGAGGAGTGTTATGATCCAGCGGTCTTTGCCCTGAAGTCCGACCCATTGCTCGTATTCGCTCGCGCTGACCGGGCTGAACCGGATGTTGACGTCGATCTCGTAGGCTTTGAACAGTAGATCCTTCATCAGATCGCCCGATACACGGCTGTCGGTCTTGATGAGTATTCCGAGGGCGAGTGTATGGTGTATGTCGGCCTGTCCGATGTCGAGTATGGTCGCGTCGTATCGGGCCAGTATTTCCGATAGCGCTGCGGTCACTCCCGGGCGGTCGTTGCCGGTGATGTTGAGCAGCATCAGTTCTATGTCGCTGTTTCGGTCGGTTTTCATTGTGTATTGTACGGGTTTAAGGATTATATGGTGGTGGATTAGTTCTTTTTGCAGGTATGATATTTTATAAGTCCCGGCATAGGCGATGCCTCGATGCGGGAGGCTTTCAGGCCATGGCGTGCGAGCGCCGCTTCGAGTATCGGAGTGAAGTTTGCGGCTATGGATCCGCAGAAACCGATCGGCAGGGTGTCGTAGCCGGGAAGCAGCATCAGATTGCGGACGATAAATGCGTCGAAGCAGCTGTCGACTATCGCTTTGATCTCAGTCCGGTCGACGTTGTCGCTTGCCAGACGTGCGAACGATGCGAGAAACCGGTTGGCGTCGTGGCGCCGGTAGATGTGTTCGATGATGCCTGTGGCGTCGGTGCCTGCAAACTGCATGACGGCCTGACAGAGGTCGTCGGGCAAGATGCCACGCAGTGCGGCGGCCACCAGCCGTCGGCCGATAGCCGAGCCTGATCCTTCGTCGCCGAGTATATATCCGAGCGGCGATATCGATT
>JAIDKJ010000441.1 GCA_029051835.1 Paramuribaculum sp.
GTCCGAGCCACTTCTCCTGAAGCGCCGGCAGGGTGATCTGGATATTGGGCACTCCGCCGTCAACGTGGGCTATGCGTGTGCCGAGAGAGGCCATCTTGTTGACCTCGTCGATGCGCTTGCCGGCGATGTAGTTGAGGCCGTCGAGATTGTCATTGTCGGCGGGTACGCGCAGCTCGTTGTCGGATGCGGCTACCGAAATGACGGTTTCGAAAATGGTGCGTTCGCCCTCCTGTATCCACTGACCCATGGAGTGAAGGTCGGTGGTGAGGTCGACCGACGCGGGGAATATGCCCTTGCCGTCCTTGCCCTCGCTCTCGCCGTAGAGCTGTTTCCACCATTCGCCGAAGTAGTGGAGTTTGGGGTTGAAGTTGGCCAGTATCTCAGTCTTCTTTCCGGCGCGGTAGAGAGCGTTGCGGGTGGCGGCGTAGAGCAGCGACTGGTTGTCGAGCGATGCTCCGGTGGTAGCGGCTTCCATTTCGGCAGCGCCCTGCAGGAGCGCGCGTATGTCGTATCCGGCCACTGCTATGGGGAGCAGGCCTACAGGAGTGAGCACCGAGAAGCGTCCGCCTACATTGTCGGCGATCACGAATGTCTTGTAGCCCTCTTCGGTGGCCAGCTGGCGCAGTGCGCCGCGCTTGGCGTCGGTGATGGCTACGGTCAGTTCGGCGGCTTTCTGCTTGCCGGCCTGCTTTTCGAGTTTCTCTTTGAGCAGGCGGAAGGCTATTGCGGGTTCGGTGGTGGTGCCCGATTTGGAGATCACCACGATGCCGAATTTCTTGCCGTCGAGGAGCTGCAGCAGTTCATGCATGTAGTCCTCTCCGATGTTCTGTCCGGCAAACACCACTTTCGTCGCGCTGCTGTCGCTGCGATAGGCTGCAAACGAGTCGCTCAGAGCCTCGATGACTGCTTTGGCGCCGAGGTATGAGCCGCCTATGCCTACGCACACCACATATTCGCACTCCTTGCGCAGGCGCTCGGCGGTGGCTGCTATGTCGTCGACGAGGTCGGCGGTTGTTTCCGTGGGGAGTTTTACCCATCCGAGGAAGTCGTTGCCGGCTCCGGTGCCGTTGTCGACTTTGGCGAGAGCTTCGGATGCTTCGGGCAGCATGGCGCTGACGGTGCTTTCGGTTATGGGGCCGAAAGCGTTGCTGATGTTTACTTTTATGGTATCCATTTGATTAATGTTAAGTTGCTGTAGAGAGAGCCTGCGGGCTGTCGGCGGTATGCGGGCGGCCCTGCTTCGGTGTATAACGGTCGCAGGGGGAGCAGAGTTCAGCGTCGCCTTCAGGTCAGATAAATGTGTCGCTCATTTTGGCGATGGCTTTCGAGGGATTTATGCCCCGGTAGAGTATGTCGAAAACTCCGTCGAGTATCGGCATCGGCACATCGTAGCGTTCGTTTATCTCGTGGATGCATTTGGTGCCGTAGTAGCCTTCGGCAGTCTGTTCCATCTCCATTCGGGCAGCCTTGACCGAATATCCGCGGCCTATCATCGACCCGAAGTTGTGGTTGCGGCTGAAGCGCGAATAGGAGGTCACGAGCAGGTCGCCGAGATAGACGGAGTCGCATATCTGGCGCGGACGCGGATATACGGTGTCGATGAAGCGCTCCATCTCCCTGATGGCGTTGCTGACGAGCATTGCCAGGAAGTTGTCGCCGTTCTTGAGTCCGTGGACTATTCCGGCGGCGATCGAATAGACGTTTTTGAGCACCGCGGCATATTCTATGCCGTCGACATCGCTTGATGTGATGGTTTTCAGCGTTTTGCCGCTGAGGCATGACGCGAATTTCTCGGCCATGAACAGGTCGTGGCCGCCGACTGTGAGATAGCTCTGACGGCCAAGGGCCACCTCCTCGGCATGACACGGGCCGCTGACCACGAGGGTGCGTTCGGGAAGAACGCCGAACCGCCGCTGCATATAGGTGGATATGAGCTGGTTGCCGTCGGGGACTATCCCCTTTACGGCCGATGCCACATATTTGTCGGATATGTCGGTGGTGATCTTGTCGACGTGGGCCTTGAAATAGGGCGACGGCATGACCAGAAGCAGTGTATCGGCATTGCGGCACGCTTCGTTGATGTCCGACGAGAATTCGATGCGCTCTATGTCGAAAATGACGTCGCTCAGGTAGGCCGGATTACGCCGCATACGCTTGAAGTCGGCTATGCGGTCGTCGCGCCGCATATACCAGATGATCGATTCGCAGTTTTCGAGCAGGAGTTTGGCCAGAGCCGTGGCCCAGCTTCCTCCGCCCATTACGGCTATAGTACCTGGAAAATTCATAGGTGGGTAATCAGTTTAGACCGACAGCAGGAGGCCTCATGGCCGCTTGTCTGCCGTTGAATTACTTCATGGTATGGGGTGATGGTTGTCGGAAATCTGCCGGCCGCCGGAGAGCCGCTGCCGGTTGCGGGCTGCGGCTCTCCGCTGTGGTTGCGGCGGTGAGATTGGTTTATTCTTCGATCGACGAGGCTGCTGTGGCTATCCACTGCTTTACGTCGTCGGCCGAGGGGTTGGACAGTCCGAGCTTGAACTTCTTGTTGAGTCCGCAGAGGTCCTGTTGCAGTTTGCCGGCCGATGCTGTGGCGGCGAGCTGCTGCAGGGTCAGCACTCCGAGTTTGTGGAGCGCGGGCACCCATTCCTCGGCGACTCCCGCGGCGGCAAACTGTGCGGGGGTGTCGCGGCGGGCGGTCTTTTCGGGACGCATCTGCGGGAAGAAGAGCACTTCCTGTATGGTCGTCTGGCCGGTCATGAGCATCACCAGACGGTCCATGCCGATGCCCATGCCCGAAGTCGGCGGCATGCCGTATTCGAGGGCGCGTATGAAGTCCTTGTCGATGATCATGGCTTCGTCGTCGCCTTTCTCGCTGAGTTTCATCTGCTCTACGAAGCGCTCATACTGGTCGATGGGGTCGTTGAGCTCGGAGTAGGCGTTGGCCAGCTCCTTGCCGTTGACCATCAGCTCGAAGCGCTCGGTGAGCTCGGGGTTGTCGCGGTGGCGCTTGGTCAGCGGTGACATCTCGATGGGGTAGTCGATGATGAATGTGGGCTGTATGTAGCGGCCTTCGCATTTCTCGCCGAAAATCTCGTCGATGAGCTTGCCTTTGCCCATCGAGGGATCCACCTCGATGTCGAGCTGTGCGCACACTTCGCGCAGCTGCTCCTCGTTCATGCCGGTGATGTCGATGCCGGTGAATTCCTTGATCGAGTCGATCATGGTGACGCGCTTGAACGGCGCCTTGAACGAGATGACGTTGTCGCCCACCTTCACTTCGGTGGTGCCGTTGACGTCGAGGC
This sequence comes from Paramuribaculum sp., assembly GCA_029051835.1. Classification (GTDB taxonomy): domain Bacteria; phylum Bacteroidota; class Bacteroidia; order Bacteroidales; family Muribaculaceae; genus Paramuribaculum. The sequence continues at coordinate 3,300 of JAIDKJ010000441.1, forward strand.
ATATCTTTTCGAGCATCTTCTCGGTGAAGTCCATCATCCAGTTGTAGTCCTTATAGGCCACGTAGATCTCCATGCAGGTGAATTCCGGATTGTGGGTGCGATCCATGCCTTCGTTGCGGAAGTTCTTGGAGAATTCATATACTCCTTCGAATCCGCCCACGATCAGACGCTTGAGATAAAGCTCGTCGGCTATGCGCAGGTAGAGGGGTATGTCGAGCGCGTTGTGATGCGTCACAAACGGGCGGGCCGACGCTCCGCCGGGTATCGACTGGAGTATCGGGGTCTCCACCTCCATGTAGCCGGCGGTGTTGAAATATTCGCGCATCGAGTTGTAGACTTTGGTGCGCTTGATGAAGATCTCCTTCACGCCGTCGTTGACCACGAGGTCCACGTAGCGGCGGCGGTAGCGGAGCTCGGGGTCGTCAAATGCGTCGTAGGTCACGCCGTCCTTCACCTTGACTATCGGGAGCGGACGCAGCGACTTGCCCAGCACGGTGATGCGTTCGGCGTGGACTGTGATCTCGCCCATCTGTGTACGGAACACGAATCCCTCCACTCCGATGAAGTCGCCGATGTCGAGCAGCTTCTTCACGACGGTGTTGTAGAATTCCTTGTCCTCGCCCGGACAGATGTCGTCGCGGCTCACGTAGATCTGGATGCGGCCGCGCGAATCCTGAAGCTCAAGGAACGACGCCTTGCCCATGACACGGCGGCTCATGACGCGTCCGGCCACGCTGACCTTGCGGACGGGAGCGTCGTCGCTGAAGTCGCGTTTGATCTCGTCGGTGTAGGCTGTCACTTTGTATTCGGCAGCCGGATATGGCTCTATGCCGAGCCGCCTCATCTCCTCGAGGCTTCCGCGGCGCACTATTTCCTGTTCGCTCAGTTCAAGAATATTGGTCATAAGCTTGTATGTGGATGCTTTGTATGAATGCGTTGGTGCAATTTTTTGCAAATTTAGCCATTATTTTCCTAATAACAGCCCATATGCGGCGTAAAAACGTCGCTACAGCCGTCCGGAAGAGATCCGGACGGCCTTAAAGCAGGTGAGGGACTTCAGAGTACGCCGTCAGACGGTGCGCGGCGACGTGCGGCCGAAAAGCCCGAAGCGGCGTGTGAGGATCCATGCCACGCCGAAGTATAGAGCCGAGAGTCCCCACAGCATCATGGTGGGATGGCTCTGCTGGGCGAACGAGGCTCCGTTGGAGTTGATGCGGATGAATCCCTCTATGCCCCATGTGGCGGGGATGAAGTCGCCGACAAGCTGCCAGAAGGGTCCCATGGCGTAGCGCGGCCATGTGAGGCCGGAGAGAAACAGGAATACTACGGAGGTGAACACCACCACCATCAGTGAGGCTTCGCGCTCGGTGACAAACGATGACACGCAGAAGCCGAGCATCGAGGCGGCCACGGTCATCGGCAGGATGTAGACAAGGCTGTCGAGCATCGAGTCGAGATGAGGCAGGGTGAACATCCAGGGCACGAAATGCAGGGCGTAGAGCGCCATCGGTATGTAGATCGTGGTGTAGCACAGTGTCTTGCCGATAAGCGTAGCGGAGGCCGGGGCGTCGACCGACAGTGGATCGGTGCCTCCGTTGCGGCGACGTCGTTCGGCGGCTCCGCCGGCGAGCATGGCCACGCCGAGTATCAGGCTCTGATGGAGGATGAGCACGAGCACTCCGGGCATGATGAAGGAGGCGAAGCCCTGGGTGGGGTCGCCCATCATTATCGAATGGACGTCGATCGGCGAGCCGCCGATATCCTGAAGCAGCAATCCTCCGGATGCTATCTTTTCCTGCTGGTGGCGTGTGGCAATGGCCATCTGCAGGTCGGTGAGGTTGAACAGGGCCTGACGGTAGCGGAGCAGCAGGCTGACGTCGGCGTAATAAGTCACGTTGGCCTGTTCGCCGCGTCCGAGTTGCTTGGCGTAGCCGGCCGGAATCTCAAGTATGCCGTACACCTCCTTGCGGTTCATCATGCGGCGGGCGGCCTCCATGTCGGGGGCATACTGGTAGACCTCCAGTCCGTCGGTGGCGTCGACCATCCGGGTCAGTTCGCGGCTTGGGGCGGTGCGGCTGTGGTCGACCACGGCTATCGGCATGTCGCGTATCAGCTCGGGGTTGTAGATCAGCGTGTAGACTATCGGGTAGAAGAGCGGCAGGGCGAAGAAGAAGAGCATCACTCCCATGTCGTGAAACACCAGATAGAACTCTCTTCGCCATACTCTGAAGAGCGATGTCGGCCAGTTGTAGCGTGTGTGGCTCATGATGCGTCAGGGTACGTAAACAGGGTTAAGACAATGTTTCTTGAGCCGGCGCAGAGGCAGCAGAGCCACTATCGGGAAGATAAGCAGGGCGGCGTAATACCATCTCGAATAATAGAGCGGTATGCCGTTGAGAGCCTGGTCGGCATAGATGAGGAAGTAGTAGCGCATAGGCAGGATATAGCTGAAGATGCCTATGGACGGATACATGCTCGGCACCGGGAAGGAGTAGGCGGCGATGGAGAAGGTGAGTATGCCTGTCAGGGAGCATATGCTCAGCGAGAGGCGCAGGTTGGGGACGGCGCAGCATATTATTACGGCGAACGCCTGCGAGGCCATGACCATCAGCGCCATGGCCAGAAGCATATGCCATAGCGGGCAGTTGAGCGGACAGTTGCAGTAGCCGTAGATGACCGACTGGCAGAAAAATCCCACGATCGTCATTATGGCCCATTGCGGAATGAGCTTGCCGGCCAGTGCGATCGACATCGATCCGCCTGCGGTGCGAAGCCACGTCGGCGATGTCTGTCGTTTGATCTCGTCGCAGATGGTGTAGGCGGTGAGCAGCAGAGCCATGAGGGATAGGACGGAGGGTATGAACGAGTTGGCCAGATATATCAGATAGTTGAGCCAGGGGTTGCCGATGGGGTTGGAGTTGATGACCACAGGCTGTATGAGGGCGCGGGCGGTGTTGTCGCCTACGCCCATGCTTGTCAGCGTGGTGGCGGCGAGGCCTCCGGCGGTGGTGACGGCCTGTGTCTTGAATCCCTTGAAGGCCAGTGTTCCGGGTACGAACACTGTCATGTCGCTGTAGAAGGTCAGCGTGGCGCCGGTGCCGCCTATGGCGTCGCGCTGGAAGTCGCGCGGTATGAGGAAGAAGCCGAACGTCTGGCCTCGGCGCACACGGTCGAGAGCCTCGCTGTAGCTCAGGTCGCGATGGGTGATGTCGATCAGTTCGGTGGCGTTGAGATTGCGTGTGATGCGCCTCGACAGTTCCGACTGGTCGAGATCCACCACCGATACGGGCACTTTCAGCGGCAGTCCCTCCTTCATCAGATCCACGAAGAATATGGCGAAGGCTACCGGCACCACGACCATCGCGGCAATGTATAGCTTGCGCGAACAGATCCGGTGCCAGCCGTAGGCGAGTGATTGAAGCAGTGGGGTGAGCATCGCTGGGTGTTTGGGGTGGGTTGGATATATGGCTGAGGCCTTATTTCTTGCGGTAAAGCACTGTCATGCCGGGACGCAGGTCGGGTATGGGGTCGGTGGTGCGGGCCTTGACCTCGAAGGTGCGGCTGTCCCAGTCGCCGGTGGCTTTGGTGGCTCTCCATGTGGCATAGCTGCCCATGTCGCGCACGTAGTAGATGCGGGCCGAGGTGGTCATGTGGTCGAGAGCGGGTATCTCCACTGTGATGGAGTCGCCGAGCTTCATCTGGCTGAGCATCTCTTCGCGCACGTTGAATGTCACCCACTTGTCGGCGATCTTCAGCAGGCTCATGATGGGCGCTCCGAGGCTGACGAGTTCTCCGGGCTGGGGATATATCAGGTCGATCTGACCGTCGCAGGGGGCGGTGAGATACTGGTCTTCGAGCAGGCTCTCCACTTCGGCCACTCCTCCGCGGGCTGCGTTGACGAGAGCTGCGGCGCTCGCCTTGTCCTCCTTCTGAGCGCCGGAGCGTGCGAGGCTCAGCTGGCTTTCGGCGGCCTGCTGTGCGGCCACGGCGGCGTCGTAGGCGGCCTTGGCTTCATCGCGTTTCTGCTCCGACACCACTCCCTGCTCGAAGAGGCGCTGCATGCGGTCGTAGGTCTTGCGTGTGATGGTGGCGCCGGCCTTGGCCTGTGCCACCAGTTCGGCGGCTGCCTGTATGATCTGCGAGCGTGTGCCGGCGTCGATCTTCTGGTTTTGCGCGGCGGCGGCTGTTTCCATGGCCTCGGCCTGCATGAGCTTGGCTTCGACGAGCGACGAATGGATGTGTACGAGCGTGTCGCCGGCTTTCACCATGTCGCCTTCCGACACCATGAATTCGACGACGCGTCCGGGCAGTTTGCCCGAGATGCGCACGGAGGTGGCGTCGGCCTGTCCCTCGATAAATTCGTCGGGTTCGCGCATGAATACAAAGCCTATGACGGCGAGCAGCAGTGTGACGACCACGATGGCGATAAGTCCGAACATCAGCGATCGGTTTTCGGTCTTTTCAGCGTCCATATATCAGTAGTAGTTGTTGGTTTTTGTCGATGGGTGAAATAGTTGGATAGTTGCGTCCCGGAGTCAGTATTGCAGATTGCCGAGCACTTTCGAGAGGTAGACGTCGCAGAGGCGCACGTCGATCATCGCGTCGATGTTTTCGGAGTTGGCTTTGAGCCATGCCGTCTGCGCTTCCATGACGTTGTCGGTGGTCATCACTCCTTCGCGGAAGCCTATGTCGGCCTGACGCAGGTTTTCGTCGGCTTTGGCCAGATTGGCGGTGGTCATGAGGAATGTCTTCTGGGCTTCCTGGGCGCGGAATGCGCTCTGGCTCACCTGCAGGCTCACCATCTCGCGGGCGTCGGCAAGCTCAAGGCGTGCCATGGCGGTGCGGGAGCGGGCGGCCCGGAGCTTGTTGTAGTTGCCGCCCCAGTGCCATATCGGCACAGTGAGCATGGCTCCTACCGAGAAGGCTCCCGAGAAGCGTTTCTTGAATCCGTCGAACATGTTGGGGTTGCTGAACGAGTAGGCTCCTACTATCGCCAGATTGGGGAGCATGGCCGACAGAGCCACTTTCTCGCCCTGTTCGAGCATCTTCACTCCGTAGCCGAGGGCGCGCAGGTCGGAGCGCCGCTGATACACCTCGTCCATGTCGTAGGCCGAGGCGGCCATCGGAGCCGACGATGCGGCTTGGCTCAGATCGGCGTCTTCGTCGGCGAGGGTGAGCGGGGTGTCGACCGGGAGTCCGCACAGCTGGGCGAGAGCCATGCGCGACAGCGCCAGTCCGTTGTCGACCTTGGTCTGGTCAACCTGTGCCTGATTGAGTTTCACCTCTACGGTCAGCAGGTCGGAGCGCGTGGCGACTCCTTCATTGACCATGGCCTGAACGTTGGAGCGGAGGGTGTCGAGCAGCGCCACGTAGCTGAGCGTGAGTTTCTGCTTGGCTTTGAGCGACACTACCTGCCAGTAGGCGGCATCGACGGCGTAGACTATGTTTTGCGCCTCGTTGCTCTTCATCTCGCGGGCCAGCTCCTCGGCAAAGTGAGTGAGCCGGTTGAGAGCCATGATTTTGCCTCCCATGTAGACCGGTTGCGTGAGGGTCACGGCTCCGAAAAACACGTTGTGGATATCGTAGGTCATGGCCTCTTTGGGTATGAGCGCAACGGTTTCGGGCACGTATTGTCCGTTGGGCTGCTTCAGCGGCTCGCCTGTCAGCGGATTTTTGGCTATGTTGAACTCATATTTCTGCGTCGCAGGGTCAAACGTCTTTGTCGGCAGCAGCTGGTCGGAGTCGAAGATCGAGATGTTCTTCTGATTGTAGGTGTAGCCTCCGGCAAAGTCGATCGAAGGCAGGTAGGCCGCAAATGCCGCGCGGTTGTCGAAATGGGCGGCGTTGACGGCTTCGTTGCGTATGAGAAGCTGTTTGTTGCTCTGGAGCGCCATGCTTCGGCACGAATCGAGGCTCAGTGTCATTGACGCCGTTTCGGGCCTCTGCCGTGAGTCGTCGCCGGTAGTGGTAGCGGTGGCCGATGCCGGCATTGCGAGGGCAGCTGCCAGAAGCGTTATTGATGAAATAAGTGGTCGTGTCATTCCTTGCTTGTGATAGAGAAACATGAGATAGGCCGGAGTCTGAACCCCCCGCGCCTTGTGATGTTATAACTGACGCGGGGGCTTTATGGTTCGCAGCGGAGCGCCGTGTCAGATTATTTTTTCGAGTCCGGCTATGTTGGCAGCCACTTCCTCGTCGGTCACTTCATAGTTGGCGAGGTCGCCGGCGAGGTATCGGTCGTAGGCGGCCATGTCGATCAGTCCGTGGCCGGAGAGGTTGAAGAGTATCACCTTTTCGCGTCCCTCCTCTTTGGCCTTGAGGGCTTCGCGGATGGCGGCGGCTATGGCGTGGGCGCTTTCGGGTGCGGGGATGAGTCCCTCGGCTTTGGCAAATGTGGTGGCGGCGGCAAACGATTCGAGCTGCGGTATGTCGACGGCATCCATCAGTCCGTCGTTCTTGAGCTGGCTGACAACCGATCCGGCTCCGTGGTAGCGGAGGCCTCCGGCGTGGATGTTGGCCGGCGAGAAGTTGTGGCCGAGCGTAAGCATCGGTATGAGCGGGGTGTAGCCGGCCTCGTCGCCGAAGTCATACTGCATCACTCCGCGTGTGAGCTTGGGGCAGCTTGCCGGTTCGGCGGCTATGAACTTAGTGTGGTGTTTTCCGGCGAAGTTGTGTCGCATGAAGGGGAACGCTATGCCTGAGAAGTTGCTGCCTCCGCCGAAGCATCCGATGACTATGTCGGGATAGTCGCCGGCCATCTCCATCTGTTTTTCGGCTTCGAGTCCTATGACTGTCTGGTGGAGCGCCACGTGGTTGAGCACCGATCCGAGAGCATATTTGCAGTTGGGGGTCGACATGGCGAGTTCCACGGCCTCACTGATGGCTGTTCCGAGCGACCCCTGATAGTTGGGATTCTCGGTGATGATCTTGCGTCCGGCCTTGGTCGACATGCTCGGCGAGGCTACGACCTGTGCCCCGTAGGTCTGCATGATGGAGCGGCGGTAGGGCTTCTGGTTGTAGGAGATCTTGACCATGTAGACGGCGAGTTCGAGTCCGAACATGCGCGAAGCGAGCGACAGAGCCGCTCCCCACTGTCCGGCGCCGGTTTCGGTGGTGATGTTGGTCACTCCCTGCTGCTTGCAGTAGTAGGCCTGCGGTATGGCGGAGTTGAGCTTGTGTGAGCCTACCGGGCTAACGCTTTCGTTCTTGAAATATATGCGGGCCGGAGTGTCGAGAGCCTTTTCGAGTCCGCGGGCGCGCACCAGCGGTGTCGGTCGCCATATCTTGTAGAGGTCGCGCACCTCTTCGGGTATCTCGATCCACGTGTCGGTGAAGTTCATTTCCTGTCGGGCCGCTTCTTCGGAGAAGAGCGGGAAAAGATCTTCGGCTGTCATCGGCTGCTTGGTGGCCGGATGGAGCATCGGGCGCGGCTTCACGGGCATGGACGGGATGATATTGTACCATGCCGTCGGTATGTCGGCCTCCTGCAGGAGGAATTTCTTGGATTCTGCCATTTTCGTTAAGTGTAGAATGAGTGTAATGCGTATGATTATTGTCAAATGGCAAAATTAATCATTTCTTCGTTAATTTGTCATAACACAAAGATAAAAATACAGAGTCGCAGAGTCCAAGGGCAAGTAAAAATATAGAGTTGTCCTTATTATCTAAAGCCAAGGTTTTAATCTTAAAAAAATCACAATGCTAATCTAACTCTGTGTTTAACATGAACTGTTGATGTCGTTTTCACAAAACGATAAAATTTAGCTTTTCGGCGTTGATCTAATGAAATGTTTAATAGTTCAACAGTTCTGGTTCTAACAAAAAGTCAATCAATCCAATAGTGATGATTCCAGCCTCATTGCGTTTGATAAAATCTTTCCCTAATAATTTAAGTGTTGATCACGTCTAATCACCATGTCCTGTTTCTGTTTTATGGTACATGTACCATTTTTTTGGAATACAAAGCCTCCTCCGCCATGGTTTCGAAATAACGCAGTGTTATTCCAAAAAAAGTTATTCCAAAAAAGTGGTCAAATGGCCATGTATTTGGAATGGCGACTTGACTTTGTGATAGGCTACGAGATCCGGTTGAGTGGGAACCATCCATGCGAGGATATTTGCGACCGTTTGGCCGGAGTATATCCGAAATCGTTCAGGTTCACGGGGTGGCATCCATTCTGTCGGTGCGCAGCTATCCCGAAACTTGCAGACAAAGAGGACTTCATTGCACGGCAGCGCGCCAAGCTCAAGGGCGAGGAGGTGCCGACAGGTTATGGCAATGAGGTCGCCGAAATGCCGGAGAGTTTCGACGAATGGGGAGGAAAATAAGGAGCGCATCGAGAATGCAAAGACCAAGCCGTATTTTATAAGGGATAATTGGGAAGTAGTGACGCGGATTGCAGGGGATAGAAAAACTTATAAAAATAACGAAACTGAAACGACATCAAGTGATGGAGCCATTGGGATGGTATCAAGGCAAGTCGACAAAATCGCTGACATCATCATTCAAAATGGCGGCCATGCATCAAAGGATGCTCAAATGGCTCCACTGAATATTGGATTAGTACCCCAAGCAATCGTTGATTATGCAAAGAGAAATAAAATCGCATTATTCTCAGATGAAATATATATTACGACTAAAGGAATAGAACATGCTTTCCGTGAGAGTAAGGTTGCAAAAGGAATAGCGGTATCTAAGGACGAACTTCTCGATTTCGTTAAGAATAGAGATAGTTATGCTATATATTATGACCCGGGGATGGGAGATTTTATATTTGCTACGGCTAAAGCGAAATTTATTATTAGACCCAACTATAAATTAAAGATTAGCAAGGTAAAGATTGCGGTGTTTAACTATATAGCAGCCACGCGTATAAATACGACTCCACAAAACGCATTCAGATATTTTATAAAAATAAAAGATGCAAAGCAATGATAGGATTCAAACCTATTCCTCCATCTCTTTCGAGAGTGCGCCGTTTCGTTATCGCGCTTCTTTGCTTTGCATCTTTTTATGGCACAAAGATACAACTATATTTTGATGACGTCACAACCCTGAAAT
>JAIDKJ010000442.1 GCA_029051835.1 Paramuribaculum sp.
ATATACACATGAATAGAACAACATTTGCAATGCTCGTGCTCCTCTGCTGCACGGCAATTTCGTGTAATCGCGTTAAGGACGATAACACAGGCTCGGTACCGAATATCAATCTGCGGGAGGATGTCGGAGCCGGCAGTTCTGAGGCGCTGGTTGTAAACAACTTGATCCGTACGCAGCTGGCTGGTGACACGAGCGAAGCATTTTTTATGAATGCATCAATCGTCGACGTAGTCGGCGATACCGTTGTGCTCCTCGAAAACACTCCCAATGCGTCACGTCTGATAATGTTCGATCTGCGGAGCGGCAATTATCTGGGGCAAGTAAACCACCGCGGACAAGGCCCGGGTGAGTACCGGCTGATATTGGGCGCATTTGTCGATGAAAACGACGGCACAGTGCTTATTCCTAATGTCGATAATGCATCGGTTTACAGATATTCGCTCGCCGACGACTCTCTTCTGTCTACTATAGAGCGCGAACCGGTCATGACCATGATGCCTCCTATCGGTGGAGTGGAGTCATGCATCAATGTAGCTGTTCCCTTGCCCGAAGGTCTCACGATCCGTCAATATAATTCCGGATATGAGCGGATTGATTCGATTTCCATCCCCGGTTTCATGGGCGGCAACTTCAACACCGTATGGGATAACGCCGGACAACAGGGCGTATTCATGATAGCCGACACGCTCTACACCCTCGTTCCCGGCGAATTGCAGAAGCTGGCGATTCTGTCGAGGGGCGACAAGGCGCTGACACCCGAGGATGACCAGAAAATCACCATGGATGTCATAATGAGCGGCGCCGACGAGATCGAACTTCTCAAGCCGTTTATCCTCCTGCGCAACGTGCAGTACACCGACGGCAAAATGCTTCTGACCACCATGAACGACGGGGTGAAACATTCCGACCTCTACGACATGATCGACGGCACCATGCTTTACCGTTCGACCTACGGTCGGCTTTCAAAGCCCAACTGCATTATTGTCAATGACGGCTCGGGCAATCCCATTGAAGTAGAGCGGTTGTTCGCAAAGGATGGCAAATGGTATGGCATACTCAGTGACGACGCAAATGCGGCCTCCGTGGATGCGAACAACGTGATCATAAGTTTCGAACTGTAAAACGATTCTATAGCTCAATTAAGGTTAATAGGGCGGTGTCATGACTGTGAACCGTTCGGACAACGCCCTCGCCATACGGAGGAAAATCACGACGCTGTGTCAAAAGATTGTCTTTTGGCGCAGCGTCTTGCTGTTTTTCTCCGCGATTGTCAGGGATAAGAAAGCCACATCCGGTGAATTTCAAAAGTAATTAATTTAGCAGAGGCTAAGTAATAATATAGCCATGATCGGAATAATTAAGTAACTCTCAAAAATTAGCTGCGAGTGATTTTAGAGATTTGTTCGAGTGATTTTTGTTTGAAGCCGAAGGCGTGTAGCGAGCTACACAACTGAGGATGAAAGCAAAAAGCGCCGAATAAAACTCAAAAGCACCGCAGTATGCGTGAGTTACTGGTAAACATAACGATATTAAGCCGTTTTGTCGGCATTGTTGGCTGACGCCCATAAAGACAAACCGCTGAAATGTGGGCATTATATTGCTTGCTTTCAGCGGTTTGTTCTTTGTGTGATCCGGCCGCGACTCGAACGCGGGACCGTCTGCTTAGAAGGCAGATGCTCTATCCAGCTGAGCTACCGGACCGACTATCGT
>JAIDKJ010000443.1 GCA_029051835.1 Paramuribaculum sp.
CCCGATCTCGAAGCCATACAGAAGGCTACTTACGACCGACACTCGCCCTACTACTATCCGCGGCTGATGAAGGAGTTTCAGAGAAACGACACTCTTATGAAACTCGACAAGTTCAGACATCTCTATTTCGGATATCTGTTTCAGGAAGATTACAATCCCTACCGCCCGAAGGCGTTCGAGCCTGATGCCGAAAATCTGATAAGCCGCCGCGAATGGACCCGCGGCGAATGCGACTCTGTGATCAAATATTCGGAAAAGGCACTCGATAACAACCCGTTCGACCTGCGCCACATGATGAATCTCATTTCGGCGCTGAAGACCAAAGGGAAACACAATCTCGCCAAGATATGGCAGTATAAGCTCGACTACATATTGATGGCGATAGTGTCGTCGGGCACCGGAGCCGACGAGGAAAATTCCTGGATCGTGATATCGCCGGAGCATGAATACGTGCTGCTGAACGCTATGGGACTTGTGGCCGAAAAACATATATTTTTCGAACCCTTCTATGAACTGATTACCGCCCGCAAGCCCGACGGCTCTACGGCTACATATTATTTCAACATAGCAGCCATACTGGAAGAATACTACCGCAAATACCCGGTAGAGGAGTGACCAATCAAACAATCATAAGTAACTCTTAAAAATTAGTTTATATCGTTATGTTTACCAGTAACTCACGCATACTGCGGTGCTTTTTTGTTTTATTCGGCGCTTTTTGCTTTCATCCTCAGTTGTGTAGCTCGCTACACGCCTTCGTCTTCAAACAAAAATCACTCGAACAAAACTCAAAAAATCACTCGCAGCTAATTTTTGCGAGTTACTTAAATTAATTACCTTATGCATTACAACACCATCAAGACAGCATGTGCAGCCATCGCCGGCGCACTGCTTGCCGGCTGCGGCAGCCATGAGAGCCGTGAAGTCGGAGTGATCGATGTGACCACGGCCATATCAAGCCCCACGGAACTGAAAGTGAGCGATCTCGGCAAGACCATCACATA
>JAIDKJ010000444.1 GCA_029051835.1 Paramuribaculum sp.
ACGATATAGTGCTTCAGGTCGAGAATGGTCTTGCAGATGTCGCAGCCGCAAGCCTCGCACAGAGGTATCAGCTTGTCGGCGATAGCGCGGGTTGCCACAGCGTCGTCGGCTGCGTCAAGCCACTGCTGGGCCAGCTCATGGATCTCCTGGCTGCACGACGGGCATTCGGTAGCGGCCTTCATCGTCTCGGTCAGGCGGCGACGCAGCTGCTCGTTGGCGATAAACATGCCGAGGCCAAACTCTGCGAAGTCCTCGAAGAGCGAGTTGCCCCATGCCGGGCCGTGACCCTGCTTGTTGACAGTATAGGGAGTCGAAGGAACAGAGCCGGAGTAGATCGACGAGCAACCGGTAGCGTTGGCCACCATCTCATGATCACCGTAGAGCTGAGAGATCAGCTTCACGTAAGGAGTCTCGCCGCAGCCCGAGCATGCGCCGGAGAACTCGAAGTAAGGCATTGCGAACTGAGAGTTCTTCACATTGGCCTTCACGTCCACCAGATCCTGCTTCGAGCTTACCTCGCTCACGCAGTAATCCCACTCCTTCTGCACATCCATCTGGGTTTCCAGAGGCTTCATCACGAGAGCCTTCTCACCCTTCTTGCCCGGACATACATCGGCGCAGTTGCCGCAACCCAGACAGTCGAGAACGTCGACAGCCTGAACGAAGCGCATACCGGTGAAAGTCTTGCCGATAGCAGGCAGCGAATCGCCCTCGGCGATAGGCGCTCCGGCCATCTCCTTCTCATCAAGAACAAACGGACGGATTGCAGCGTGAGGACATACATATGCACACTTGTTGCACTGTATGCAGTTGTCGGCGATCCATTCGGGAACGAATGTGGCCACACCGCGCTTCTCGTAGCGGGCGGTCGACTGCTGCCATGTACCGTCCTCGATACCCTTGAAGTCCGACACCTTCAGCAGGTCGCCGTCCTGTGCGTTGATCGGACGGACGAGCTTGTTGATGAATTCCGGATCGTTGTTCTTCACCTCGGCATCCTCGGGAAGATTGCTCCACGACGGATCCACATCGAGCTTGGCGTACTCGCCGCCACGGTCTACGGCAGCATAGTTCTTGTCCACGACATCCTGACCCTTCTTGCCATAGCTCTTCACGATGAACTTCTTCATCTGCTCTACGGCCAGATCCACCGGGATAACCTCGGTGATGCGGAAGAATGCGCTCTGGAGGATAGTGTTGGTGCGGTTGCCCAGACCGATCTCCTGAGCGATCTTGGTAGCGTCGATGTAATATACGGTGATATTGTGGTCGGCAAAGTACTTCTTCACCTTGTTGGGAAGATTCTTGGCCAGCTCCTCGCCCTTCCAGATAGTGTTGAGCAGGAAAGTGCCGCCGTCGCGCAGACCGCGTGTCACATCATAGAGATGCAGGTAAGCCTGCACGTGACATGCCACGAAGTTGGGCGTCGTAACCAGATATGTGGAGCGGATAGGCTCGTCGCCGAAACGCAGGTGAGAGCAGGTGAAGCCACCCGACTTCTTCGAGTCGTAGGCGAAGTAGGCCTGACAGTACTTGTTGGTGTTGTCACCGATGATCTTCACGGAGTTCTTGTTGGCGCCGACTGTGCCGTCTGCACCCAGACCATAGAACTTAGCCTCGAACATCGTGTCGCTCACCACGATAGGAGCTACCGGGGGCAGCGAGCTGAAGTTCACGTCGTCGACAATGCCGATGGTGAAGTGATCCTTCGGCTGCGGCAGAGCCAGATTGTCGTAAACGGCGATCATGTCGGCCGGAGTGGTGTCCTTCGAAGCCAGGCCGAAACGTCCTGCATAGATAGCCGGAGCATCGGTGCGGTTCTTGTACACCTCGCACACGTCGAGATAGAGCGGTTCGCCCGGAGCGCCCGGCTCCTTGGTGCGGTCAAGCACAGCGATGCGCTTCGCGGTGGCGGGGATAGCGGCAAGCAGATGCTTTGCCGAGAACGGACGGAACAGGTGAACGCTCACCAGACCTACCTTCTCGCCCTTGGCCATCAGATGGTCAACAGCCTCCTGAGCGGCCTGTGTGCCCGAACCCATGGCGATGATCACGCGCTCAGCCTGAGGATCGCCATAGTAATTGAAGAGATGATATTCACGGCCGGTGATTGCGGAGATCTGCTTCATGTAGTCCTCCACGATCTCGGGAACTGCCTCATATACGGGGTTGCACGACTCGCGGTGCTGGAAGAACACGTCGCCGTTCTCGGCCATGCCGCGGGCAACGGGAGCGTCCGGATTCAGGGCGCGGTCGCGGAAAGCGGCCACTGCCTCGCGGTCGAGCAGCGGAGCGAGATCCTCCTGTTCGAGCATCTCGATCTTCTGGATCTCGTGCGAGGTACGGAAGCCGTCGAAGAAGTTCAAGAAGGGGATGCGCGACTTGATCGTTGCCAGATGCGCCACACCCGACAGATCCATTACCTCCTGCACCGAACCCTCGGCCAGCATGGCGAAGCCGGTCTGGCGGGCTGCCATCACGTCCTGATGGTCACCGAAGATGCTCAGCGCGTGAGAAGCGATCGTACGTGCCGATACATGGAACACGCTCGGAAGCATCTCGCCGGCTATCTTGTACATGTTGGGGATCATCAGCAGCAGACCCTGCGATGCAGTGTAGGTCGTTGTCAGAGCGCCTGCCTGCAGAGAGCCGTGAACCGCACCCGCTGCACCGCCCTCCGACTGCATCTCCTGAACGAGAACCGTCTCGCCGAAGATATTCTTACGGCCGGCTGCGGCCCATTCGTCAACGTATTCTGCCATCGTCGACGACGGGGTGATCGGGTAAATGGCCGCCACTTCCGTAAACATGTACGAAATATGGGCTGCTGCCTGATTACCATCACAAGTCAAGAATTTTTTTTCTTTACTCATAAGTCTGTAATCTATGTTTGTTTAGATGGATATGAAAG
>JAIDKJ010000445.1 GCA_029051835.1 Paramuribaculum sp.
GCGGCACAAGCAGACCGATGAAGGCAGCCACCGCGGCAGCAGCCATAGAGCGCGAGCGGAGCTTGCCGGGAAGATCGTCGGCGGGGTATATGCCCGGCTGATCGTCGTCGGCGGCGGCCTGCTTCTTATTGCGCAGGGCCAGCATGATCAGGCGCCATATTCCGGCAACGCCCATTCCCACCCATATAGAGAAGGCATAGAACGATCCTGCGAAGGCATAGTCGCGCTCGCGGGGCTGTCCGGGAGTCTGATTGAGATAGAGCACAATGGCGATACCCGTCATGAAGAAGAGGAAGAACACCACCCAGAACTGTTCGATACCGCGCTTCGACACGAACGCCTGCCAGCCGATGCCGATGATGCCGAGCAGCAGCGGAAGCATGTAGAACACGTTGTGTCCCTTGTTCTCGCTGCCCTGATCGGCCGGGAGCAGGCTCTGGTCGCCGAGTCGGGCGTTGTCGATGAAGGGTATGCCGGAGATCCAGTTGCCACGGTTGACCTCGCCATTGCCCTGTATATCGTTCTGTCGTCCGGCAAAGTTCCACATGAAGTAGCGCCAGTACATGTGATTGAGCTGATATACGAGGAAGAAGTCGAGATTCTCGGCCATCGTGGGCTTAAGCTGCATGGTCTGCTGCATGGGATTGCCCTCCTTGTCGACATAAACGGTGGCATTGACCGGCTTGCCACGGAATCCGATCCAGTCGGCGTAGGCCTGTTTGTGTGACGGGTCGGAGCTGTAGATGCGTGGGAAGAGCATATTCAGTTCCGGAGTCATTTCATACGACTTCTTGTGTCCGGTCATGATATATTCGTCGGGTTCGTCGGGCGAAGTCTTCACCTTCTTGGCATAGAGAGCCGGTCCCTCTTTGATGATAGGATTGGTCTGCTGTCCCGAAACCTCATAGACGGGCGATGAATTGAGCGTGGCACCATAGAAGAGCGGACGGTCGCCATACTGCTCGCGGTTGAGGTATGAGGCGAGCGAGAACAGGTTGTCGGGTGCATTCTGGTTCATCGGCGTGTGGGCCGACGAACGTATTAGCAGCAGCGCGTAGGAGCTGTAGCCCACAAATATCACCAGAGTGGAGATCGCCACGAGGTTGAGCACTCTCACCGGCAGCCTGCGGCTCTTGAACAGCCAGAATGCAAGCGCGGCCGTGAGCAGCAGGGCTATCAAGAGATTGTCGCCGATAAACAGCATGCCCGAGAGCGTGATGGCAAGAAGGAAAGAGATGCGGATGCGTGTGACCGACCGCTGTGCATAAAGCTCACGGATGGCCCAGCAGAACACTCCGACGAATATGACTGTGTAGGCCAGAGTGCCCATATTGAAACTCCAGCCGAGCACGTTGACACAGAACAGCTCGAAATACTGGGCGATCTCGATGAATCCGGGCACCAGACCGTAGAGGATCAGCGCCACGATGGCACACGATACGAGGAGCGCCAGCAGTGATCCCTTGGCCGAGGTGTCGCGCCACTTGCGGTAGTAGACCACCAGTACGATGGCGGGGATGCAGAGGAGGTTGAGCAGATGGACGGCAATGGAGATGCCGATGACGTAGGCTATGAGTATGAGATAGCGGTCGGAATGCGGCTGATCGGCCCGGTTTTCCCACTTGAGTATAAGCCAGAACACCAGAGCCGTGCAGAACGACGAGAATGCGTAGACCTCGCCCTCGACAGCCGAGAACCAGAATGTGTCGCTCCAGGTGTAGACGAGCGCCGCGCACAGACCCGAACCGAATATCACGATCATCTTGAGGGGACTGACTTCGGCAGCGTCGTCGCGCACGGTCAACCGCTTGACAAGATGGGTTACGGTCCAGAAGAGCAGCAATATCGTGCCGGCCGAGAGCAGCGCCGACATGAGATTGACACAGTAGGCCACCTTCGAGATGTCGCCTCCGGCGAAATTCACGAAAAAGCGGCCGGCGAGCATGAATATCGGGTTGCCCGGCGGATGACCGACTTCGAGTTTGAATGCCTGAAGGATAAACTCAGGGCAATCCCAGAAACTGGCCGTAGGCTCAAGCGTCAGGATGTAGGTCAGGGCGGCCACCACAAAGCATAGCCATCCGAGCGAATTGTTGATGATGTTGTAGCGTTTCATTGCGTTGACTGGTGATAACGTCGTCCCGGCGGCCGGCTCCATGACAATCAGGCGCCGTAAACGTCGGGCAGGTTGCAAAGTTAGCCATTTCGCCCGACATTCGCGCAATAAGCAACTCTCAAAAAATGTTTATATTTCATAGCATCTTTCTCCGCTGATTGTTTCTGCAAGCCGTGCCACCGATATTCCGGCTTTCTACAGCGATTGATTTTTCAATCGTCTTGACAAAGGTTATGCACGACGGCGCAATCCCTACAATGTCAAGGAC
>JAIDKJ010000446.1 GCA_029051835.1 Paramuribaculum sp.
GTGGAAAGGCACCTCTTCGTAAAAGTGCCTCACCGACGTATTGCAGCCATAGACTTTTTTCCGGCCGAAAGCGTCAAACATCGGATAGAACGGACTGTCGGATCTGAGCTGGCTATAGTTGAGATCCGACGACTGACTGTAGCGGATCAGCCACACGGTGGCATTGCGGGCCGTCATCAGCACTTCCTCGCCCGATACGGGATATGAACCCGACGTCTGACGCGAAGCGAAAGGATTAGTGCCGCCGGCATGGTTGATAAACAGCCCCATCGTCGACTGCCCGCCCGGGACATACCATTGCGATCCATACATCCGGTCGACAAGCACCTCCGGACGAGTGTCAACTCCCTCAACACATTTCATCAGCCGCTCATACTCGTCGCGCGAGTGGCCGAACAGCGAATCGGCCAGTTCCTTGCGTCCGAATAGCAGTCCGTAGAATTTCATCCACTCGGCCCTGCCCAACGGCGACGATTCCATATAATCGGCACATTCGATTACCGGAATACCCAGCGAAGTCACTCTGCCATATCCGCCCGAATTCTCAAAAGGCGATAGCATTATGGCATCGGGCATGAGCATCATTATCCTTTCGAGATCGGGAGCTGTGCCTATGCCGCAATCAGTCACCGAGCCGTCGGCTATGCGCGATGACACGGCGGGAGTATGTATGTATTTCGAATCACAGACTCCGCCTATCGCCTCCCCTGCTCCAAGCTCGTCGATCAGAGCCACGTGGACAGCCGAGTAGACCAGGGCATTGTTCAGAGGGGTACGCACTAAAGTGCCTTCAGGCAGCGACGACGGCAACGGTAGCGAATCGGCCACAAGCACGTATGTGTGCAGCGTCCGCAGCGTATCCCACGGATTGCGGATCCTTACCACCGAAAATGAGTCAGCCTCGTCAACCGTGATATTGCGCGCGTATTCAAATCGCATCGCATCGCCCTTATCATGGCTGACGGCGCCCGAGCCACCTCCGCACGATACGAGCGAGGTGACTGCGGCCGCCATCAGGACTGCAGAAAAAAAAGTATGTAGGGCTTTGTCAGTGGCTATGATCATTTGGCCACCTCAGCAATATTGAAATTCACATAGCAGGGACCGACACCGGTGTCATAGCGCTTCACGAGCGATCCGTCGGCCTTATACTGAGCGACATATCCCGGGGTGGAATAGCTTGCATAGCCTCCTACGATATTGTAGGAAGAAATAAACACATCTCCCACTACCGGGTCTACGGCTATAGCGGCAGGCGAATCCACACCGGCCGTCGGGAATGTAGCGATCGTACCGGTGGCCATGTCGAGCACCTTGTAGTCAATCGAGCTTGCGCCATAGGGAGCGTTGATGAAGTACAGCTTGCCGTCGCCGGCACCCATCAGGGTTGCGGGAGCTATGGCGTTGACGGTGTTGTCGTTGACAATCTGACGGAGTGTGGCGGGGTTTGCCTCGCTATAATCACCCATAGTGATGACATATACCTTGCTGCCGTCGGAAGCCATTTTTGTGGGGTTGAGTCCCACGTTGATTTTCTTCTCCTCCGTGAACGAGCCGAGCGATATTTTCGAAACGGTGCATCCGTCGACATAGCCGTTCTGATAATTCTGGCCGTCGGAGTTGGCGGCATAAAGATAATTGCCGGCCACACACATCTCCTCCGGATTCGGACCGACCTTGACCACTCCGTCTACCGAAAGCGAAAGGGTGTCGATACGCTGAACGTAGCCGTTATACATCGAAGCATACACTTTGCCGCCATGGGCTACGACATAACGGGGTTCCTGACCGACGGCCGCGTCAAACGAGATGGTTTTCAGCGACTTCAACGACACACGGTCTACCACCTCTATGAGATTGGACCGATATACGGCAATATACATTTTGGAGCCATACACCACGGCATTCTGAGGAGTGTCGCCGAGCAGACGTCCGTTGGCAGCCTGAAACACATTCTGCGAGGCTTGGCCGGTGACATAGTCGATAAACGTGAGGCTACCGGGGATGTTGTTGCGGAGATTGCCGCTGTTGACAATAAACGCTCCGTCTGATACCGTAACTATTTCGGGGTCACGACCGGGACCATCATCGTCGCTGCAAGCGGCAAACGACAGCGGAAGAGCTGCGACAAGAAGTCGCGAAATGATTTTGTTCATACGTTGTTCTTATTCTTTTGGTTATAATTGAAATTTCAGTGTCAGCCGCCACGAGCGCCCGGGCATGGGGTAGCGTGCTATCACCTGATATTGCTTGTTGAATATATTGTCGATGTCAAACGATGCCTCCCACCTGTGGCTGAACAGTTTCAGACTGCGGCGAAGCGACATTCCGGCCTCAACATATCCGTCGATACGTGTGTCAGGCAGATTGCTGTTGGTAGTGAAGCGGGAGCTGACCCCTATGGCCTTCACCACAATGTCGACCCACGGATTGATATATGCCACCGAGGCGCCTCCGGAATTGAGCGGTATGTATGCCACCTGCTTGCCGTATTCAGCCGAAGTCCGGTCGGTCAGCGGCTTCGAACGCTGATAGCTGTAATTGACGTTCCATTCAAGCTTATGCCCTGTGGCCGGAACCATATCCGCCGCCAGCGTTATGTCGACACCAGTCGCACGTACTTTGTCGAGATTGACCATAGTCCATACAAACATGTTGTACGGCACTCCCACGATCATATCGTCGACATTGTTGAGATAGGCGTCGGCTGTCAGACTAAGTTTCGGAAGCCATGCCGAGGGAGCGAGGTCAAGAGTAGTCCCGATATTGAACTGACGGGTCGTTTCAGGCCGCAGATCAGTGCTTCCGTAATGAAAGAAATATGATTCGCTGAAGGTTGGCACACGGAATATGCTCTTGAATGAGGCGCGCAGACGCCATTCGCGCGAGGCTATCGGCTGAAACGACACGCTTGCCGATGGCGAAAGCCTGTGGTTGTCACGTGCTTCATCTCCATAATGCACCCGGTTGAGATATATTGATCCGAGCAACGACGCTGTGGCCGTAAAACGTCCGGTGCGGTAGCGTCCGGTCAGCGCCTGAAGTATTGTGTAGCGGCTCGGCCCGACCTCCTGCGGCAGATTGCTCGACAGATTGCCGTAGGCGAAATCGGCCGCGTAGTTAAATGCCAGCCGGTCGGCCGGGAGCCACAGCAGTGCACCCGAGGCGTATGCCTCGCGCTGAAAATAATCCTGATCGAGACGTCCGCCGGGATAATGCCCGTTGACATCATCGTAGAGCGATGCCTCCCAGTTGAATTTGCCGGAAAGTTTAAGCGACAGAGTCCTCGAAAGAGTGCCTTTCCATGAGGCCTGTGCGAAAGCATTGCGTTCGCGCAGTTTCTCGTTGCACTGCGAATTGTAATATATCACCGGGCCGGGAAGCTGGCGTCCGTTGTCGTAATAGTAGATTTTGGCGGCAAACAACGATTTATTGCCGGCAGGCCACGTAAGGTTGATCTCGCCATGACCGGAGTTCATCAGCGAATTTCTGCGCCGCTCGCGCGATGAATATATGCCGTTGCGTAGTGTGAACGGATAGTCGTTGAGCGCATGGGTGAACTCACCTATGAACCCCACCGCCAAGCCGTCGGCACGGCTTGCGCCTACATTCACAAACGGATTGAGAAGCCCGAACGATCCCACACGCATCTGAGCCGTAAGCCACAGCGAATCAGCATCCGAAACCATCGGAGCCGACGAGAGTCGGAGCGATGAGGCCGACGCAAGCGTTCTGGCCGGATGAAAAATATCGTCGTTGTCGCCTATTACGAGCGATATACTGCCTAAATTGTCGAGCGAGTAGCGCGACAGATCCACTTCGCCGCTACGGTTGTTGGAAAGAGTCACTCCGTCGTAGACCACTCCGGTGTGCGCTGCCCCGAAACTTCTTACAGACACTGTCTTCATGCCTCCTGCACCGCCATAATCCTTGAGATTGATGCCCGGCAGACGTTTCAGCGCCGAGGATATATCGGTTGCGCCCATAGCCTTTAGTGTCGATGATCCGAGAGCGAATTGCGGAGCCGTCGAGCGGTCGGCCTTCTGCATGACTGCTTCGACAGTGACCTCAGGAAGAGCGCGTATGCCCGACAGCGAATCGGCGGCCATTCGGGCATTGTTCAGCGAATCGGGAACTTCCCCGGCAGCCATCGCCACGCTACAGCACACGAAGCATCCGGCCAGAGCCATCGCCCTGACCGACGCATGCAATATTGTCGTCGATACTAAAGATTTATGAATTCTCATCCTCGAAAGAATCATATTA
>JAIDKJ010000447.1 GCA_029051835.1 Paramuribaculum sp.
GCTTTGCGGCGACATACGCCGTTTTCTGATAGAATCCCTTTCATCCAATCCGGGGCATTTCGCCTCAAGTATGGGTGCGGTGGAGCTGACTGTGGCTCTCCACTATGTGTTTAATACGCCCTACGACCGGATCGTATGGGATGTCGGCCATCAGGCTTATGGCCATAAACTTATCACCGGTCGTGCCGACCGGTTCCATACCAACCGCAAACTGGGCGGTCTGAGCGGCTTCCCCAACCCGGACGAGAGCGAATATGACACATTCACGGCCGGACACGCGTCCAACTCGATTTCGGCCGCTCTCGGCATGTCGGTGGCTTCGGCGCTCAACAACGACAGTCCGCGTCGTAATGTGGTGGCTGTGATAGGCGACGCATCGATAAGCGGAGGACTGGCCTTTGAAGGACTGAACAATGCGGCCAACACCAACAGCAACCTGCTGATCATACTCAACGACAATGACATGTCGATCGATCACAATGTAGGTTCGCTCAACTCGTATCTCGCCCATCTTACGGCATCGAAAGGCT
Source organism: Paramuribaculum sp. (assembly GCA_029051835.1). GTDB lineage: Bacteria > Bacteroidota > Bacteroidia > Bacteroidales > Muribaculaceae > Paramuribaculum. The sequence continues at coordinate 531 of JAIDKJ010000447.1, forward strand.
ACAACAGTTTTCGTTACGGAGTGTACCGTCTGCTGAAAAAGATGCATCTGTTCAACGACAACAGCAAAGGGCGCATATTGCGCTTCAACAATAGCCTGAAATCGCTGCTGACTAAGGAGCAGAATATATTCGAGGGGCTAAACATTAGATATTTCGGACCTTTTGACGGTCATGACCTGCCACGCATCATCAAGGTGCTTGACGACATAAAGGATATGAACGGCCCGCGGCTGCTGCATCTGCGCACGACGAAGGGCAAAGGCTATCTGCCGGCCGAGAACGATCCGGCGGTGTGGCATGCTCCCGGATGTTTCGAGCCTGAGAGCGGAGCGCGCAAGGCTGAGAGCAAGGATCCGGCACGCACGAAGTTTCAGGATGTGATGGGCTCGACTCTGGTAGAACTGGCCCGTAGCAACAAATCTATTGTAGGCATAACGGCGGCCATGACTTCGGGTACTTCGATGAACCTGATGCAGCAGGAGATGCCTCAGCGCACGTTTGACGTGGGTATCTCGGAGGGGCATGCCGTCACATTTGCCGGCGGACTCGCCACCGATGGAATGCTGCCGTATGTGGCCATCTATTCGGCCTTCCTGCAGCGAGCCTATGACAATATAATCAATGACGTGGCCGTGCAGGGACTGCCGGTGACGTTCTGCATAGACCGTGCCGGACTCGTGGGCGAGGATGGCGTGACGCATCACGGCTCGAACGATCTGGCATATATGCGCACCGTGCCCGGAATGACCATAGCTTCGCCGCGCGACGCCGACCAGTTGCGTTCGCTGCTCTATACCTCGCAGTTGCCTGACCGGTGCGGCCCATGGGCAATACGCTATCCGCGCGGTTACGGCCACGACAGCCACAAACCGATGCAGCGTATGACTGTAGGCCGCGGAGAGTGCCTGAGCCGTGGCGATGACGCCACACTGCTCACCATCGGACCGATAGCCTTCGAGGCTGCACAGGGTGCGAAGCTGGCCGGTGCGGCCGGAGTGGCCGTGACGCACTACGATATGGTGTTTCTCAAGCCTCTCGACGACGAGATAATGGCAGAGGTGGCCGCAAGCGGACGTCCGATCGTGACCGTGGAGGACGGTACTATCGACGGCGGTCTTGGCAGCGCCGTGCTCGAATGGCTTGCCGCCAGAGGATACAGCCTGCCTGTGGTGCGCATGGGCATTCCAGACGCTTTCGTTCCTCAGGGAACAGTCGATCAGCTGCGGAGCCTGTGCCGCTATGATGCAGCGTCGATAGCAGAAACCCTAATGACACTCAAGAAATGAAGATCGTTATAGCGGGAGCCGGCGAGGTGGGATCGCATCTCGCCAAACTTCTGTCGAAAGAGGAGCAGGATGTGATTCTGGTCGATGCCGATGCTGAAAAGCTGGCGGTGATCGACGCCAATTACAATCTGATGACCAACTGCGGCTCTCCGACTTCGTTCACGGTGCTTGCCGAGGCCGGAGTGGCGCAGTGTGATCTGTTTATCGCCGTAACCCCGTTTGAAACCACCAACGTCATAGCCTGTTCGATAGCGAAGAACCTCGGAGCCAAAAAGACAGTGGCGCGAATTGACAACTACGAGTTTATGGAGCAGCGCAACAGCGCTTTCTTCAACGCTCTTGGCGTCAACAATCTGATCTATCCCGAATATCTGGCAGCCAAGGAGATAATGACGTCGCTCGAACGCACATGGGTGCGAACATGGTTTGACATCCACGACGGAGAGCTGACGGTGGTGGGCGTGAAGATCCGCGACAATGCTCCGCTGTGCGGCATGCAGCTGAAGGATCTGGCGGCATCGGGTCATAATTTCCACGTGGCCGCAATACGCCGCCGCAACGAAACCATCATTCCCCGTGGTGACGACCGGATAATTCACAACGATATACTGTATTTCACTACCACACGTGACCATATCGAGAATATACGCGAGATGTGCGGCAAGCGCCAGGTCAACATCCGCAAGGTGCTCGTGATGGGCGGCAGCCGCATAGCTGTGAGGCTGGCGGCGATAGCGGGCGACCGCTACAAGTTCAAGATCATAGACATCGACCGGCAGAGGTGTGTGAAACTCTGCGAGCGTTGCCCGGATGCGAAGATCGTCAATGGCGACGCCCGTGATATAGATACGCTCGACGAGGAGGGTATCGATGATATGGATGCTTTCATCGCGCTCACCGACCGATCGGAAACAAATATCCTCGCGTCGCTGACCGCGAAGGAGCACGGCATAAAGAAGACCATTGCCGAAGTGGAGGACCTGCAGTTTATCTCGCCGGCTGAAAACCTGAATATCGGGACTATCGTCAACAAGAAACTGCTTGCCTCAAGCACGATATTCCAGATGCTTCTGGCTACGGACTCATCGTCGTCGAAATTTCTTGCGCTGGCCGACGCCGATGTGGCCGAGATAGAGGTCAGAGCCGGATCAAAAATAACCCGCGGACCGGTGAAGAGCTTGCGTCTGAGCCGCGACGTGACTATCGCCGGACTGATACGCGACGGGCGCGGAATGCTTGTGACGGGTCAGACTGTGATAGAGCCAGGCGATCATGTGGTGGTGTTCTGTCTGTCGGGAACAATACATAAAATCGAACGACTTTTCGGATGAGAGCGCATTTCAGGCTGACAGTCAATTTCCCCATGGTGCTCCGTGTGGTGGGGTGGCTTCTGATGATCGAAGGAGCCTTTCTGGCGTTTCCTCTCCTGACAAGCGCTGTGTATGGCGAAAGCGATGTCAGAGCTTTTGCCATAAGCGCAGTGGTCACAGCTTTGACCGGCCTGCTGATGACATTCGGCATAAGGCCGTCACGCACCGATATGGGCAAGCGCGAGGGTTTTCTGCTTACGGCTCTGGTGTGGGTGTTTTTCTCGGCATTCGGCATGTTGCCGTTCATGCTTTGCAGCCACCCGCTTGACATAAGCGACGCTTTTTTCGAGGCCATGTCGGGATTTACCACCACCGGTGCATCGGCTCTGACGTCGGTGGAGATGTTTTCCCGCGGCATATTGCTTTGGCGTTGTCTGATGCAGTGGATAGGCGGCATGGGTATAATTCTGTTCACTCTCGCTGTGATACCGATGCTCAACCATTCGGGTGGCATGCAGATGTTCAACGCTGAGGTCACCGGCATAACCCACGACAAGCTTCGTCCGCGCATATCGCAGACCGCCAAGGGGCTGTGGTTTCTTTATTTTCTTCTGACGGCGATACTCACCCTGCTGCTGTGGATCGGTCCGATGGATTTCTTCGACAGTCTGTGTCATGCTTTCTCGTCGATCTCTACAGGCGGATATTCAACCCGCGATGACAGTATCGGAGCATGGAATTCGGCTTACGTAAAGCTGGTCATCACGATATTCATGTTTCTCGGCGGCGTGAATTTCGGACTGATGTATAAAGCCATGCATGGCAATCTGCGGTGTTTCTGGCGCAATGACGTATTCAAGGCCTACATACGGATAATTCTGGTGTTTTATATCTTTTTCGTCATAGCCATAGTGGGCAGAGGTCAGGTGACAGACTTCAGTTCGTTCACGCTCGACCCTCTGTTTCAGATAATCTCCACTATAACGTCGACAGGCCTGACTGTGAATAATTTCGAAAGCTGGGGAACTTTCGTGCTCGCTCTTTTGTTTCTGCTTATGTTTTTCGGCTCATGTGCCGGATCGACGAGCGGCGGCGCGAAGATAGACCGGATGCTTTTCCTGCTGAAGAACAGTGGCAATGAAGTGTATCGGTGCATACATCCCAACACGATGATGAGCGTGCGCATCAACGATAAGGTAATAGCGCCCGACGTGGTGTCGAAAGTAATCGCTTTCCTGTGTATCTATGTGATGATCATAGCGGCGGGCGGCATACTGCTGACAGCCTTCAATATTCCGCTGGTGGATGCGTTCTTCTCGTCGTTTTCGTGTGTCAGCAACACCGGACTCGGCACCGGAGTGACCGGCTACGGAGAGTCGTATGCCATAATTCCGGCTCCGGGCAAATGGGTGCTTTCGCTGCTCATGCTCACCGGCCGCCTCGAAATCTTCACGGTGCTGCTGCTGTTCACTCCCGGCTTCTGGCGCAAGTGAGGCGAAACGTTGTGGATTGGCATGGTTTTTGTTGCATCCATGACCATAAACAACGCCTGAGTCGAACACCCACCGTCAGGCTCCAAACAACATGAATAATACCCACGACTCAAATATGTCAAAAAGCTCTCTCAAAACTCTTCACGATAATATCTCGGATCTCATATCGCGCCGCCGTCTGTCGCAGGCCATCGATCAGATAGAGGCGACTCTGTCGGTCTACAATGCGTCGTGGCAGTTGCGCGAGCGTATAGAGAAGCTCCGCACCGATTACGGCTATCTGCGGCAGTATGCACTCGACGGCGTGGATGATCCCGGCCGTACGGTACTCTACGATTCCATAGCATCGCAGCTTCTGGGAATGATTGATGAGGTGATACGCGCGTCGCAGGCGGCCGATTCGCCCCGTCTGTATTTCTCTACGCTCCGTTATGAGAATATGCAGCCCGATTCGTCGATAGCGTCGCTCCTTGAGCGGTATGCTGAAAATGTCAGGCAGATCGGGCTGGCCTTGTTCGGAGGCGTGGATGCGACGGCCGACGGCCGACCGATGCGCGACGTGCAGGAAAAGCTTGCTTCGCGACTGTTCGCACTTATCTGGGTGACCCATCCGCTGTCTGATTCCGATGCGGCCGCCATAGAGTCGTTTATCTGCGACCCGACAATAGGCAGAGGCATCAAGCAGCAGATTATCTCGTCGCTTATGCTCGGCGCGCTGGAAATATTCGACGCGGCGCGGCTACGGATCATGCTGGCGGTATATTACCGCATAGGAGAGATCTCGGCCGAGTTGCGGCTGATAGCTCTGGCGAGTCTGCTTATAGCCATGTGGGCCAACCGCGGCCGGCTGACTGACCGACGTCTGACTGACATGCTCGCGGCTGCGGCCGAACTGCCTTCATGGACGGCCGATCTGCGGATGGTGTTCGTGAGGTTGCTGAAGGCTACCGATACGGAGCGCATCACCGGAAAGATGGAGCGTGAGGTGATACCCGGCATGATGAAGATAAAGCCTGAGCTTGACCGCAAGATAAAGGAGCTGAAGGATCTGTCGGACATAGAGGGCGCTATGGAGGAGAATCCCGAATGGGAAGAGGTGTTCGAAC
>JAIDKJ010000448.1 GCA_029051835.1 Paramuribaculum sp.
ACACCGATACCGGCGCCGTGCGTGCTACGGCCTACGATATGGTGGTCAACGGCAATGAGCTTGGCGGAGGCTCGATACGTATACATGATTCGGAGCTTCAGGACCACATGTTCCGTCTGCTCGGACTGTCGGAAGAGGAGGCTCAGTATAAGTTCGGCTTCCTGATGAACGCATTCAAGTATGGCGCGCCGCCTCACGGCGGTCTGGCATTCGGTTTCGACCGTTTCGTGTCGATACTGGCCGGCCTCGACAGCATCCGCGATGTGATAGCTTTCCCGAAAAACAACTCGGGACGCGACATGATGATCGACGCTCCCAGCACGATCGACCAGAGCCAGCTCGACGAGCTGAGCATCGCTGTGACTGAAACCGAAAAGAAGTAAACTCACCAACATGACGGAGGGCAGGCGGCAGACAGTGCCGGATGCCCTCCGTTTTTCTTGGTCTACATTCAGACAAGATCACCATTTGATATGCCTAAAATAAGTGATATAATCGGCGCATTGGAGGAGTACGCTCCTCTGGGCTTGCAGGAAAGCTATGACAACTGCGGGCTTCAGACAGGCGATGCGTCGCGCGAGTGCACCGGCGCCATGCTGTGTGTGGATCCGACTCCGGCCGTGATAGCGGAGGCCGCCGCTGCGGGGTGTAATCTCGTGGTGAGCCATCATCCGCTGATATTCCGCGGACTGAAACGGCTCACGGGATCGACCCCTGTGGAGCAGGCTGTGGAATTGTCGATAAGACATGGTGTGGCTGTATACAGCCTTCACACTTGTCTGGACAATGCTCCGGCGGGTGTGTCGCGCCGGATGTCCGAGATGCTCGGACTGGAGCGGGTGGAGGCTCTCGACGCAGCCAGTGGTGGCGGGGCAGTCGGGGAGCTGGCCGAGCCGTTGGCGGCTGAAGATTTTCTGCGTGAGGTGAAGCGCGTGTTCGGTGCGCCGGTGGTGCGCCACAGTGTTGCGGACGGATCGCGGATGGTGAGCCGTGTGGCTCTGTGTGGCGGATCGGGCGCGTCGATGCTTCCGGGGGCAGTGGCGTTAGGAGCCGACGCGATGGTGACCGCCGATGTGAAATATCATGATTTCGCCGACTATGGAGGCCGCATTCTGATAGCCGACATAGGCCATTTTGAGAGCGAACATTGCACTATAGGCATTTTTACCGATATTATTACGAAAAAATTTCCTAACTTTGCAGTCCGTGACTCGCACGTAGAGTCAAATCCTGTAAATTACATGTAAGCTATGGCTACAGCAGACAAGAACAAAAACGAACAGAACCTCTCAGTGGAGTCGCGCCTCAAGTCGCTCTACGAGCTGCAGACACTACTTTCGCAAATCGACCGAATCCGCACCGTGCGTGGCGAACTGCCTCTTGAAGTGGCTGACCTTGAGGATGTGATCAAGGGTCTGACCACCCGCATCGAGAATTTCCGCAAGGAGATCGAAGAAATCCGTAAGAAGTCGGTTGCCGAGAAGGAGAAAATCAACGATTCACAGGCCAAGATAGCAAAATACAAAGAGCAGATCGACAACGTGAGGAACAACCGCGAGTTTGACCTGCTGTCGAAGGAGATCGAGTTCCAGACTCTTGAGATAGAGCTGAGCGAGAAGCATATCAACGAGTATGCCCGCATGATCGACGCCAAAAACAATGAAATAACCGAAACGGAAGAGCGTCTGGCCGACCAGAAGCATGTGCTTGCCGACAAGAAGGCCGAGCTTGATGAGATCGTGTCGGAAACGAAGCAGGACGAAGAGCGTCTGCGCGAGCAGGCCAAGGCTCTGGAGCCGAAAATCGACGCCCGCACTCTGGCAGCTTTCAAGCGCATCCGTAAGAATGCCCGCAACGGTCTTGGTATCGTCTACATACAGCGCGATGCCTGCGGAGGTTGCTTCAACCGCATCCCGCCCCAGAAGCAGATGGAGATCAAGATGCACAAGAAGATCATCGTCTGTGAGTATTGCGGACGTATCATGATCGACCCGGATCTTGCCGGTGTGGATCTCACCGCTCCGATAGAGGGCAAGTGATATAGCCGACCATAAACAAACTACAGTATAAGAAAATCCGGTCAATGATGGCCGGATTTTTTTTTGGTATGTCATTGGTTTTCCTTATTCATGAGCTTTCCTTATTCGTGAGCGGAAGCCTCGCAGGAGCGTGTATATTGCAACAGGCGTATAAGAGAGCGCTGTGACGGGAGTGCTGACTCGCCGTCACAGCGCTTAGTATGGTTTTCAGGATTCCGGATGCGGGGTCAGGCGTAGAGTGACCAGTCGGTGGTGCGCATGTCGCCGTTGTTCTGGAATGCGGTGTGGAATCCGAGCGATGCGGCAAGGTGGTGGGGTGTCTGTCCGCCTTTGCCAAGCTTGAGGTAGTCGCGGAGCAGTTCCTTGTACATCGGGTGTGCGCAGTTGTCGATGATGCGCTCAGCTCTCTGCACGGGGTCGAGTCCGCGGATGTCGGCAACTCCCTGCTCGGTGATGATGACGTCGACGGAGTGTTCGGTGTGGTCGATATGCGAGCACATCGGCACGATGTTGCTTATCAGGCCTCCCTTGGTGATCGAGGGGCATGAGAATATGGAGAGGTAGCCGTTGCGTGTGAAGTCGCCTGATCCGCCGATGCCGTTCATCATCTTGGTGCCGACCACGTGGGTGGAGTTGATGTTGCCGAAGATGTCGGCTTCGAGAGCGGTGTTCATGGCTATGACTCCGAGGCGACGGATCACTTCGGGGCTGTTGGAGATCTCGGCGGGACGGATCACGATCTTGTCGCGGAAGAAGTCGAGATCGTCGAGCACTTCAGCTTCTTTGGCGTCGGAGAGGGTCAGTGAGCATGTGGATCCGAATTTGCATCGTCCCATGCGCATGAGATCGATAACGGCATCCTGTATCACTTCGGTGTACATTGCGAAGGGGGGCAGCTCTTTGGCATCGCCGAGTCCGAACAGTACGGCGTTGGCTACGTTGCCTACTCCCGACTGTATGGGGAGGAATTCCTGCGGTATGCGCTGGGCGCGGACTTCGCCGATAAGGAAGTTGCAGACGTTGGCTCCGATCTGAAGGGTGGTGTCGTCGAGCGCGGTAAATCCCTTGATGCCGTCGTAGGCGTCGGAGTGTATGATGCCGGCTATTTTCGAGGGGTCGATCTTGACGGTGGGGTGTCCGATGCGGTCGGAGGGAGTGTAGATAGGAATCTCACGACGGTGGGGCGGGTCGAGAGGCATGTATATGTCGTGGAGTCCGTAGAGTCCTTCGGGGAGTTTGGTGTTGAGCTCAAGGAATATTTTCTTGGCCTTGGCGGCGTATGTGGGCACGTTGCCTACGCCTGTGCCGAGCACAACCTCGCCGTTTTCGAATACTTTGGCTACTTCGAGTATCGCCCAGTCGAGTTCGCCGTAGGTGTTGTATCTGAACTTCTGTGCGAGCTCCGACAGATGCAGGTCGAAATAGTGACAGTCGTGGGAGTTGATACGCAGTCTGAGGTCGGGTGTATTCTGGTAGGGTGTACGCCTTGCGATGGCGTTGGCACGCGCGAGCGCTCCGTCGGCGTGGTTGTTGGTCGATGCGCCGGTGAAGACGCTAACCTTGAAGGGGCGTCCGGCTTCATGTTCTTTCACGGCTTTAGCAGCAAGGGCTTCGGTGATTACTTTAGGCGAACCTGAAGCTGTGAAGCCTGATAAGCCAATGTTGTCGCCGTTCTTGATAAGGTCGGCTGCTTCCTGTGCCGACAGAATTGGAAATGCCATTGTTGTAAAATATAAGATTTGCGGTAGTTTAGTATTTTCTTGTCATGATCTCCGAGTCGATTATGGCCTGCCGCCAGCGTTGCCGGACGTTTTTTTGCCGGAGGTTGTCGGTGCCGGCTGAGTGGTGTGGAGTCGCGGTGTCGACCGGCTGGTCGGACGTGACTCTGACTCCCTCTTCAGGGATGGATGATTCTACGGCCTGCGGCACCGGGGGAACAGGCAGCGGAGGAGCGTGTCGTCTGACTCGCTTGCGATGGTCGTCGTGAGCTTCCGCGGCGTTGGCTTCGGCACGGGAGCGGTCGCGTTTGCCTCGCTCGGTTATCCATGTGAAGAGGATGCCGATGACAGCACAGACGATTATGGAGAGGATTTCATCCATGATTGATTTGTCAGTTATGCACTGAATTAGTAATTTTGTGCAAAATTAAAGAATTAAGTGGTGATACGCAAATGAAGTTGAAGCTTTTCATCGAAACTTACGGCTGCCAGATGAATTCGGCCGACAGCGAAGTGATAGCCGCCGTCATGGAAATGGCGGGATATGAGTTGTCTAACGATCTGGAATCGGCCGATGCCGTGCTGCTCAACACGTGCTCTATCCGCGACAACGCCGAGCAAAAAATAGTAAGCCGGCTGCAATACCTGCAGTCGGTGAAACGCCGTAAGAACGGCCGTCTGATCATCGGTGTTGTCGGTTGTATGGCCGAGAGGGCCAGAGAGGAGCTGACGGAACGTCATGGTGTGGATCTGGTGGCCGGTCCGGATGCCTATATGTCGCTGCCCGAACTGTTTGCAGCGGTGGAGTCGGGGCATAAGGCTGTCAATGTGGAGCTGAGCACCACCGAAACCTATCGCGATATAATACCGCGCCGCATTGGTGGTAATCCGATATCGGGATTTGTGAGCATAATGCGAGGCTGCAATAATTTCTGCTCTTATTGCATAGTGCCTTATACCCGTGGCCGCGAGAGGAGCCGCGAAACCGAAAGTATACTCGCCGAAGTGGCTGACCTGAGAGCCAAGGGTTATCGCGAGGTGACGCTGCTGGGACAGAATGTCAATTCCTACCGACGGGAGAACGCCGACGGGTCGGTGACCGATTTTGCCGGTCTGCTCGCTATGGTGGCCGAGGCTGCGCCTGACATGCGGGTGCGGTTTACGACTTCGCATCCCAAGGATATGACCGATGAGATACTCCACACGATAGCTGCTCACCGGAATATCTGCCGCCATATACATCTGCCTGTGCAGAGCGGCAGCAATGCCGTGCTCAAGGCCATGAACCGCAAATATACGCGGGAGTGGTATCTTGACCGTATCGGGGCGATACGCCGCATACTTCCGGGATGCTCTGTGACGACCGATCTGTTTACGGGATTTCACGGCGAGACGGAGGAGGATTTCGAGGCTACTCTCAGTCTGATGAGGGAGGTGGGCTTTGATTCGGCATTTATGTTCAAGTACTCGGAGCGTCCGGGTACGTACGCTTCGCGTTACCTGCCCGACAATATCAGCGAGGAGGTGAAGATAGAGCGTCTTAACCGCATGATAGAGCTGCAGGGCCGGCTGTCGGCCGAGTCCAACCGCCGTGATATAGGCCGGACAATGGAGGTGCTCGTGGAGGGCGTTTCGAAGCGAAGCAAGGAGCAGATGGTAGGCCGTACGGATACCAACAAGACGGTGGTGTTTCCGCGCCGCTCTGTCAAGGTGGGCGATACGGTCAGCGTCACTATCGGCGACGCTACGTCGGCGACATTGTTGGGCGAGTGATGCGGTGACGTCGGTCATGCAGTGCCAGTCAGCAGGCTATCCATGCACAAAAAATCATTAAATGGGGTTAAAAACCTTGACATAGGGGTAGCCGATGTGTTATCTTTGCAGTTTGTTAAATGATAAGTAAGTCATGATGTCACGTTGACTCACTAAGATCCTATTCACGATACTGAAGCGTATGAGCAGAGATAAACGAGGGCGTGGAATCCCTGTTAGAAGCACCCAGCTGACGGCAACTGTCAGCGTGGCGCTTGTGTTGGTCATTCTTGGCCTGACGGCTCTGCTGGCTCTGGCGGCGAGAAGCGTCAGCCACGATATACGCCAGCAGGTGGGTTTTGTGGTAGTTATGGCCGAGGATGCATCTGAAAGTCAGGTGGCATCGATGAGAAATTATTGGCGCAAGGCTTCATATGTGGCCGATGTGCGCTATTCGTCGGCCGACGATGTGATGGCGCGTTGGCAGGAGCTGGCAGGAGATGACGGCTCGGACAAGGCGCTGCTCGGTGTGAATCCGTTCAGTCCGGAGTTTGAGGTTTCGGTGATTCCGGCCTACAGCAATCCTGACAGTCTGCAGGCGGTCACGGAGTCGGTCAGGCGGTTGGCCGGTGTAGGCGACGTTCAGCTCCACTCCGATCTGATCAAGGCTGTTAACAATACGATGCATTCGCTCACACTGGTGCTGCTGATAGTGGCCGTGTGTCTGCTGGCGATCTCTTTCGTGCTGATCAACAATACGGTGAGATTAACCATATATGCCCGCCGATTTCTGATTCATACGATGAAGCTTGTGGGTGCAACGCCCGGTTTCATACGCCGTCCGTTTGTGGTGAGCAATATTCTTCAGGGCATAATAGCCGCAGCTGTGGCTTCGACGGTGCTTGGCGGTCTGCTGCTGTATCTGACGACGGTGGATCCCGAAGTGATGCGCGCGGTCGGCGTAGAGGGTCTGATAATGGTGTTTGCGGCTCTGTTTGTGCTTGGCGCGGCGATATGCGGACTGTCGGCTCTGCTGTCGGCCAACAAGTATCTGCGTGCCGACTACGACGAGATGTTTGGCTGAATCCTGACCGGCAGGGCGCGGCGAGCCGGATAGGGCGATGCGCCACGCCATGTTTCAAAACAATAGAAATCAATAGTATCAATGATGACAAATAACAGCAGACTGCAGCAAGGCGATGACGCCGGCGCACTGGAGCGTGAGTCGTACGTAAGACTTCCGCTGGTAAAGATCAATTTTATCCTGATGGCTGTGGCGGCCGCCGTGATCGTGACCGGTTTTCTGTTGATGACCGGAGCGCCTTCGACCGAAACGGAGTTCAATCCCGATATATTCAGCACCCGCCGCATAGTTGTCGGTCCGACAATGGCGTTTCTCGGATTTATATTCATGGGCGTAGGCATCATGTGGCGTCCGCGTACATGCAAGCATAAACAGGAGGGGGCCGAGTGATGGATTGGATCGACGCACTGATACTCGGTCTGGTCCAGGGACTGGCCGAATACCTGCCGATAAGTTCGAGCGGTCATCTTGAGATATGCCGTGAGGTGCTGGGGCTTCAGCTCGCAGGAGCGGAGGCTCTGGAGTTTGATACGGCGCTCCATGTGGCCACGGTGTTGAGCACCATAGTGGTGTTGTGGCGTAAATTCGTGCCTTTGTGTGTGAGCTTTTTCACATGGCGGCGCGACGACAATTTCTATTACGTGTGCAAGATACTGGTGTCGTGTATTCCGGTGGCGATTGTCGGCGTGTTTTTCAAGGACACTGTGGAGAGCTTTTTCGGCGGCAGCCTGACTCTGGTGGGCTGTTGTCTGCTGGTGACGGCCGCTCTGCTTGCGTTCGCTTATTTTTTCAGGACACGTCCGACTCTGGAGCAGTCGGCGGCCGATGGCCGCGGTAGTGATCCGGGGCATGGCGTGAGATGGATCGACGCGATGGCAATGGGTATCGCCCAGTCGATAGCCGTTCTGCCGGGATTGAGCCGTTCGGGCACAACGATCGCCACCGGCATATCGATGGGCGCACGTCGTGCGGCTGTGGCGGAATTTTCGTTTTTCATGGTCATCATCCCGATTCTCGGAGAGGCGTTGCTCAATGTCATGGATATGGCTTCGGGCGAAAGCGCGGTGATGAACACGATAGGCTGGCTTCCGCTGACGGTGGGTTTCGTGGCTTCGTTCGTGTCGGGCTGCGCTGCATGCAAGTGGATGATAGAGATCGTGAAACGCGGCAAGCTCGTGTGGTTTGCGGTGTATTGCGTGGCCATGGGCGTGGTGTGCATACTCTGGTGACAATGACGCAGGAGATGGATATCATTGCAAAAAAAGATTTCGTCGGCGGGGAGATCCTTGCTGTCGACAAACCGCTGGGCTGGACGAGCTTTGATGTGGTGAAGCGCCTGCGCGGTGCCGTTCTGCGCCGTCTGGGCGTGAAACGTTTCAAGGTGGGACATGCGGGGACGCTCGATCCGCTTGCTTCGGGGGTGATGATAGTGGTCACCGGCAAGGCTACAAAACTCATAGAGCAGCTGCAGAGCGGTGTGAAGGAGTATGTGGCCACGATAGCCCTCGGCGCCACAACGCCGTCGTTTGACCTCGAAACTGAAATAGACGCCCGCTATCCTGTGGAACATATCACCAGAGAGCTGGTGGAGCAGGCGCTTGAACGGTTCAAGGGGCGTATAGAGCAGATACCGCCACAGTTCTCGGCCTGTAAGGTGGACGGCAAACGCGCTTACGAGAAGGCCCGGAAGGGCCAGGCTGTGGAGCTTAAGCCCAAGACGCTTGTGATTGACGAGATAGAGCTGACAGACTATAGCCCGGAGAGCATCACGATAAGGGTGGTGTGCAGCAAGGGCACTTATATCAGGGCGCTGGCCCGCGATATCGGTCAGGCGCTCGGCTCCGGCGGTCATCTGACAGCACTCCGCCGCACGCGTGTGGGGGCTGTGGGCATCGGTGACTGTATGACGGTGGATGGTGCCGTGGAGATGATACGGGATGCCGAACTTGCCGAGGAGCAGGATGCGGCCGATAAAGCAGTAGAATAAACAAAAAGAAAAATCAGGATATGAAACTATCACAGTTTAAGTTCAAACTTCCGGAAGAGCTGATAGCACAGCATGCTGCCGAACAGCGTGATGAGGCCCGCATGATGGTGGTGCACCGTGCTTCGGGCGAGATCGAACACCGTGTGTTCAAGGATATCATCAATTATTTTGTCGACGGCGATATATTTGTGTTCAACGATACGAAGGTGTTCCCCGCGCGCCTGTATGGCAACAAGGAGAAGACCGGTGCCAAGATCGAAGTGTCGCTTCTGCGTGAGCTTAACGCCGAAAACAAGCTGTGGGATGTGCTCGTGGAGCCGGCCCGCAAGATACGCATAGGCAACAAGCTTTATTTCGGCGATGACGATTCGATGGTGGCCGAGGTGATCGACAACACGACTTCGCGCGGCCGCACTCTGCGTTTTCTCTATGACGGCGATCACGATGAATTCAAGGATGCTCTGTTCAAGCTCGGACAGACATTGCTCCCCGAATACATAAAGCGTGAGCCGGAGGCGGAGGATGCCGAGCGGTATCAGACCATATATGCCGATAAGGAGGGGGCTGTAGTGGCTCCTGCGGCCGGACTGCATTTCAGCCGTGAGCTGCTGAAACGCATGGAAATAAAGGGTATACATCAGGCATTCCTTACGGTGCACAGCGGTTTGGGCAATTTCCGCGAGATAGATGTGGAGGATCTGACCAAGCACCGCATGGATTCGGAGCAGATGGAAGTGAGCCAGGCGCTGGTGGATATGGTCAACGGTGTGAAAGACAATGACCATCGCGTGTGTGCGGTGGGCACGTCGGTGCTGCGCGGCATTGCAAGCGCGGTAAGCATGGGCGGACACATGAAGACCTATTCGGGCTGGACCAACAAGTTTATTTTCCCGCCATACGATTTCACTGTGACAGACGCGCTTGTGACCAATTTCCACATGCCTTATTCGATCATGCTGATGATGACTGCTGCGTTCGGCGGTTATGATCTGGTGATGAAGGCCTACGATGAGGCTATCAATGAGAAATATCGTTTCGGCGCCTACGGCGACGCTATGCTGATATTGTAATAGCCGGCAGTTGGAGCAGTCAAGCGAATATCTGACTCTGGCCGGCAAGTCGACGGCTACGGTCAGGGAGAAAATGAGCCGTTTCATAGCTTTTGCCTTTCCGGTGGCTACGGCCGAGGAGGCAAAGGGTGCCATAGCGGCCATAGCCAACGAATATCACGATGCGCGCCATGTCTGCTGGGCCTATCTTCTCGGCCCCGGTGGCCGCGAGTGGCTGTCGAGCGACAACGGCGAGCCTTCGGGTACGGCCGGAAAGCCTATTCTGGGGCAGATCCGCTCGGCCGGACTGACTAATGTGGCTGTGGTGGTGGTGAGATATTTCGGAGGTATCAAGCTTGGCACTTCGGGGCTGATCGTGGCATACCGCGAGGCTGCGCGCGAGGCGATCGAGGCCGGTGAGGCTGTGAGCCGCTGCGAGGAGGAGGAGGCGTCGATAAGTTTCGTCTATGAGGACATGAACGCTGTGATGACCACCCTCAAGGCCTCGGAGGCGCGCATATTGGAGCAGCAGTTTGACAATATATGCAGGCTGCGGCTGTCGATCAGGCGCGATCATCTTGAAGGGCTGCTTGCCCGATTGCCTGCCAGGAGAGTGGACTGAGGCGCGTGTGGGCCGGGCTGTATCCGTCGGGATACTGTGGTCAAGACTGGCTGTAATGCAATACGAGAAGCCCCTGTGTCAGAGTCGAGATTCTGACGCAGGGGCTTCCGGTTGTTATGGTGGATGATGCCTCGGCTGTAGTCTGTCGTCAACCGATGGTGCGGATCAGAGTGCCAGCAGGGCGTTGATGTTTTCTTCGAGCTTGGCTTTGCTCTGCGATCCGGCAAGACGCAGGTCGCGGATCTGCTGGCCGTTCTTGAAGAAGAGTATCGTGGGGATCGACATGATGCGGTATTCGTCGGACAGTTCGGTTGCCTCCTCGATGTTGTATTTGCCTATGTGTACCCGGCCGGCGTATTGTTCGGCGGGTTCGTCGATGACAGGCGACATGCGCATACACGGACCGCACCATGTGGCCCAGAAGTCGATTACTACGGGTTCGCCTGAGGCGATGATGGATTTTACGTCGGAATCGGTAAATTTGATTGCCATGATAAGTAACTCTTACAAATTAGTTGATATCATTATACTTACCAGTAACTCGTGTATACTGCGGTGGTTTTTGACTTCGTTCGGTGCTTTTTGCTTTCATCCTCAGTTGTGTAGCTCGCTACACGCCTTCGGCTTCAAACAAAAATCGCTCGAACTAACCTCAAAAATCACTCGCAGCTAATTTTTGCGAGTTACTTAGTGTAGGGGTAATAGTGTTTGTCGATTATTTTTCGGTAGTGCAAAGGTAGCTATCTTTATGGAGAAAGGGAAGAGTGGGGCACAAAAAAATTGCTCTCGCCGGCTGTTCTTCTGGCCGTGGAGCAATCGTCGTTGTGTCTGAGGCCTGTCTTGGTGTCGAGGCCTGTTGGTGAACATCGTCGCTTCTCGTGGAAACCGGTCGGATTACATCCAGCAGATGCTGGAGTCCGAACCGGGATCGATGATTGGCGGGCTTGTCAGGGACTTACCTGTGGAGGTAGGTCATGGAAGCCGCTCCGATGTACCATTCAGATACTTTTGTCAAAAGTCTTTTCATTTTTGGCGTCCTTTCTTTTCTTTAGTTAGACTTCTGTTTTTGAACGCTGAAGCTTAAGCCTTCGCAGGCTTAGCTCTGTCAGTGGGTTGGCGTGCTTCGACGAGCGATCATAGGATGATGTGCCGTTGTCTGCGCGCCGTCGGATCTTACTCGATGGTGCAGTCGCCCGTGATGCGGAAGAATGTACCATAGGTGAGATGCAGACCTTTGATCATTTTAATCATCTGACGCATAATACTTAAATTTTAATTAAACCTAAAACAATCTATACCTCCGACTCTTCGGAGATTCTATAATATCTACACTAAACTCGCTGCAAAGTTAGTGCAGATTTTGCTAATTATGCTAAAAAAGTATGTTTTTTAACATAAAAAATTTCCTAATATGCTGATTGTTAGAGATATGTTTTTAGCTTCTGAACTGTCTGAAACGTTGTGCCGGGTTCTCTTCCTTGACCGGCTCGGGCGCGGCTTTGTCGATGGCAAACTCGATGTTCATGTCGGTCAGGGCTTCGAGTGCCTGACGGTTGAGGTTGATCTTGCTCATAGACTGCATGGTGATGTAGCGGTTGGCCGATGGCTCGAAGAACCGCACGGTAAGCGGTACGGGTGCGGATTTTTCGTCGGCCGGGGTATCGACGGCTCCTACCATCATGGAGCTGAGGATGTCGTAGACGGCTGTGTTGAGCTGTTCGGGGTCGAGGGTAATGGTGATGCCGCGTATCATTTTGCCCTTTAGTGTCGACAGGAGATTGATGTCGGCGACCGAGAAGAATATGTTGCCGTCTTTTTTCAGTCCATACTGGCCTTTGACGTAGACGGCGGTGTTGGGTATCCCGAAGTTGGCAAACTGATAGAAGTTCTTGTCGTTGAGGTATATTTCGGCTGTGCCGTTGTAGTCCTCGATCTTGAGATAGCCGTAGCTTGATCCGTTCTGCCCCTGCCGGCGGTCGAGTCCTATGACGATGCCGCCGTAGGTGTAGACGCGGTCGCGGGTCACGTTTTCGGTTTTGTAGTCTTTGAGCTGGTCGAGCCCGTATTTCATTTCGAGATACATGCCGTCGAGCGGGTGGGCCGAGTGGAATATGCCGACGAGGTCGCGTTCTTTTTCGAGTTTGAACGCATCGATCCAAGGCAGTGCGGGGTTGACGGGTGGCCGGCCCGCGATGGTCAGTGTCGGGTCGTCGTCGCCAAACAAGCTCAGGCCCTGTGTCTGTTTGTCGGCCTGGAAGAGCTGTCCGTAGCGCATGAGTGCCTCGCTGAAGTATTCGCCTTTGTTGTTTTTCTCGAAGAAGTCCTCGCGTTTGATGTCGGGGGCGAAGCAGTCGAATGCTCCGGCGTAGGCGAGGTTTTCGACGAGGCGGCGGTTGAGCGATGCGATCGGCACCCGTTCGATGAAGTCGTAGATTGATTCGAATGGTCCGCCCTTGGCGCGCGCGTTGATGATTTCCGTGACCACGGCTTCGCCCACTCCCTTGATGGCGGCGAGTCCGAAACGGATGTCGCCGGCGGCGTTGACACCGAATTCGAGATAACTCTCGTTGACATCCGGACCCTTGATGGTGATGTGCATCCGTTTGCACTCTTCCATGAATATGGTGAGCTTGTTGATGTCGGAGCGGTTGCGTGAGAGCACGGCGGCCATGTATTCGGCCGGGTAGTTGGCTTTGAGCCATGCGGTCTGGAACGCAACCCATGAATAGCACGTGGCGTGGCTTTTGTTGAATGCGTATGACGCGAATTTTTTCCAGTCGTTCCAGATTTTCTGAAGCGCTTCGGGTTTATGGCCGTTGGCCTGTCCTCCTTCCATGAATAGCTTTTCAAGCTCGTTCATCTTGTCGATGAGCTTTTTGCCCATGGCTTTTCGGAGTGTGTCGCTCTGTCCGCGGGTGAATCCGGCCAGTAGTCGCGACAGCAGCATGACCTGTTCCTGATAGACGGTCACTCCGTAGGTGTCCTTGAGGTATTTCTCCATCTCCGGTATGTCGTAGACTATCGGTTCGCGTCCGTGCTTTCGGGCGATGAAGTCGGGGATGTAGTCCATGGGGCCGGGGCGATAGAGCGCGTTCATGGCTATGAGGTCCTCGAATGTCGATGGCTGTAGTTCGCGCAGGTATTTCTGCATGCCTGTGGACTCGAACTGGAATGTTCCGATGGTGTTGCCCTGACAGTAGAGGTCGTAGGTC
>JAIDKJ010000449.1 GCA_029051835.1 Paramuribaculum sp.
GGATGGTATGCAGACAACCGTATCATAGACACCCTGGCCGAGAAGTTGCAAGACAGCGGCATACAGGCTATAACCGTTCATCCCCGCACCAGAGCGCAGATGTATACCGGACGCGCCGACTGGGAAATGATAGCACGCGTGAAAGATAACCCCCGGCTGACCATACCGATCATAGGCAACGGCGACATCACCAGCGGACGGGAAGCAGCGGAAGCTTTCGACCGATACGGTGTGGACGGAGTGATGGTCGGACGTGCCTCAATCGGCGCTCCGTGGATATTCCGCTCGATGAAGGCCGCGATCAACGGCGAGGAGGAACCTGTAATCACCGACGCCGAAAAATTCGCCATACTGCGCCGCCAGATAACCGAAAGCATAGAGCGCATCGACGAATACCGCGGCATACTTCACATACGCCGGCATCTGGCAGCCTCACCGCTCTTCAAAGGCATAGCCAACTTCAGGGACACACGGATAGCCATGCTCCGGGCAGCGACCTACGAAGAACTGTCAGCGATCCTCAACCGAGTCGAAGAACAGCTGTCGACACAGGAAATCAAACGAAACACCACAACCCAACAGATATGAAACGCAAACTCTTCACCATCATTTTAGCCACAGCGGCAATCGCCGCCAACGCAGCCGAACCGACACGCTATGAGCTCGACGTCAAAGATTTCACCGAGCTTAAAGTGACCGACGGCATCAACGTCGACTATCGGTGCAATCCCGACTCGGCAGGCAAAGCCGTGTTCAACACATCGCCCGAACTGGCCTCGGCTATATATTTCGTACCCGGCAAGTCAAAACTCGAAATACAGCTTGCCACAAAGGAAAACGGCAAATATGAAGGACTGCCTACCGTGACGGTTTATTCCAACTTCCTCTCGAAAGTGGAAAACTCAGGCGATTCGCTCGTAAGAGTGATCAGCATAGCCCCCGGCCCCAAATTCAAAGCACGGGTGATTGGCAACGGACATCTCCTCGTGCGCAACGTGAAAGCCAATCAGGTCGACGCATCGATCGACACCGGCAACGGCACCATAACCATATACGGATCGGCCGACCAGGCCAAACTGTCGACCACCGGCAAAGGCAACATTCAGGCCGACGCACTGACAGCCAACTCTGTCAAGTGCAGCCTGTGGGGCACAGGCTCGATAGGTTGCAGCCCCAAAGATGACCTTTCGGTGATGGGCGCCGGATCAGGCACCGTCTACTACAAAGGCCAGCCATCGATCAAAAACCGGTCGGTGGGAGTCAAAACCGCGCCCATTGACCCGACCGAAAGCAAATAAATAATGGACGAGCAGGCGGAAATGAAACGCCGCGTAGCCGGCACTGTCAAATGGAATGCCATCGACAAATTATTGTCGATGGCTCTCTATACCGTCACAGGCATAGTGCTCGCACGCGAAGTGCCAAAGGACGACTTCGGCCTGCTCGGCGCAGTGATGATATTCGCGGCCTTCGCCGCCCTCTTTGTCGACAGCGGCTTTTCATCGGCACTGATTCAGAAAAAACGCGTAAGCCGTCTTGACTACAGCTCCGTGTTCTGGCTCAACATGGCTGTAGCCACCGCCATATACATAGTCCTTTACTTCTGCGCCCCGCTCATAGCCCGCATATTCCAGAACGATCTCCGCATCATCCCTGTGGCAAGAGTAGCCCTGCTTGCATTCGTTATCAATGCCACCGCCATTGTGCAGACCAATCGGCTCATGAAGCGGATGCAGGTGAAAATGATCACTGTCAGCAACGCACTCGGACTCATCATCAGTTCGGTCGCCGCGATATGGATGGCAATTGAAGGTATGGGCGTATGGGCGCTCGTATGGCAGACCCTGATCCTCTCCGCAGTCAAATCCATCATACTCTGGACCACCGGCCACTGGACTCCCCTGCTCCGCATATCGATGCAGTCGCTCAAGAGCTTTTTCAGAGTCGGCTCAGGCATGATGGGAGGAGCATTCCTCAACATCCTATTCAAAAACATCTACGCGTTCATCATCGGCATGAGAGCCGGAGTGTTGCCTCTGAGCTACTACACTCAGGCCGACAAATGGAGCAACATGGGCATTTCATCGCTCACGGCCATCTTCACACAGTCGTTCCTTCCGGCACTGTCGCAGTTTCAGGACGATCCGCGACGCTTCGCCGCATCAACTGCAAAGATGAACCGCTTTACGTCATATCTGCTTTTTCCCTGCTGCGGACTGGCCATCATAGTGACCACCGCACTGTTTCATCTTTGTTTCGGCCCGAAATGGGACGCCGCCATATATCTCTTCCAACTGCTCATGCTGCGAGGCATATTCACCGTGCTGAGCAGCCTTTACAACAACTACATACTGGCCCTCGGACGGTCGCGGCTCATCATCGTGACCGAATTGCTGCGCGACTCCGCCGCCCTGATAGCAATAGCCCTGACATGGCCGTTCATAGCCCTTGAAACAGCCGAAGACCCCACACTCGGCATAGCGATATTGCTATGGGGACAGATCGGAGCCTCCGCACTCACATGGGGAGTGACTCTCATTGTGGCCGCACGGCTCTCCGGACGCAATGCATGGCAATTCGTGGCCGACTCACTCCCCTACGCCGCCACCGCACTCATATCGGTGACGCTGGCCTCCATGCTCACATGGCTTACCGGATCGCCGCTGCTGCTCACCATCGGGCAACTCTCCATCGGTGCCGCCCTCTACATGGGACTTAACAAGATAGCCGGATCGCGAATACAGTCGGAAGTGATCGACCACTTCCGCTCCAGATTCGTCCGCTGAGATCCACCGACGTGATATTCTCCCTATATCCCGGCTGAAATAGTTGGGCCATGATTTGCACCTTTGCTTTGACAACCGAACCATCAACCGCCAACGACATGACTTCAATCAAAGTAAAGTTCAAACCCGGACGCGGCGCGGAGCATCCCGGGAACATTGTCTATCGGATCAGCCGTTACAACCGATCGCGCACCATCACGAGCGGCTACAGGCTATATGCAAGTGAATGGAACGCCACGGCTTCGACACCGTCGGCACAGATCGAGCCACACCGCAAACAGTACATAGCCGAAACCATCGAGGGGATACGGCTCGACATGGACACTCTGCGCCACATCGTCGACAGGCTGACTGGCTCCTCACTGCCATTTTCGGCCGAAGACGTGGCTGCGGAATTCATACGTTTCTCACGCGAATACTCGCTTTTCGCATACATGGAGAAACAGATTGACACACTCCGCGACCGAGGGAAACCGCGGACAGCGGAGATATACCGCACCACGCTCAACAGTTTCAGGCGATTCCGCTGCGACAATGACGTAAGGATATACTCCATCACTCCCGACATGCTACGGCACTACGAACAGTCAATGCGCGACAATGGCATAACTCCCAACACTTCGTCGTTCTACATGCGTGTGCTCAGAGCCGTCTACAACCGTGCAGCCGAAGAGGGGCGCTTCGATAATCTCCACCCCTTCAAAAATGTATATACCGGCATAGACAAGACCGTCAAAAGAGCGATCCCCATCCCTATCATCAGCCGGATAAGATCACTGCCTCTGTCGCGGCATCCGAAGCTCGACTTCGCCCGCGACATGTTCATGATGAGCTTCTTTCTAAGGGGCATGAGCTTTGTCGACATGGCCTTTCTACGCAAATCGGATCTGGCCGGAGGGCGTGTCACCTACCGCCGGCGCAAGACCGGCCAGCAGCTGACCGTAGGCTGGACCAGAGAGATGCAGGCCATTGTCGACAAATATCCATGCAATCCCACTCAGTATCTCCTGCCTATCATCACACGAAAAGACATCGACGAACGGCAGGTGTACCGCAATGTGTCATCGGCCATCAACAGCAATCTCAAAAAAGTGGCTGCGCTTGTCGACTCTTCACAGCGGCTTACAATGTATTGCGCCCGCCACAGCTGGGCATCGGCAGCGCGGGCCAAAGGAGTGCCGATGAGCATTATCAGCGAAGGGATGGGGCATGATTCCGAAAAGACCACCCGCATCTATCTGGCCAGCCTCGACACATCCGCCATCGACTCAGCCAACACTCTCATAATAAACTCCATTTAGCACTTGAGCCGATCATACACCAAAACGGCCCGCTTAAGAGCGATACGCATATAGCAAGCCCCTGTGCATGAAACCGATCCATGCACAGGGGCTGTTGTTATTTCAATGAAGGATGTGATGTCAGATCACGCCCTGACCCATCATGGCATTTGCCACCTTCATGAAGCCGGCAATATTGGCGCCCTTCATGTAGTTGATAAATCCGTCGGGCTCAGTTCCGTATTTCACACACTGCTCGTGAATGTCGCGCATGATCACGTGGAGCTTCTCGTCGACCTCTTCGGCACTCCACTGCAGATGCATGGCGTTCTGGCTCATTTCCAGTCCGGAAGTAGCCACGCCGCCTGCATTGACAGCCTTGCCGGGGGCATAGGTCGTATGCGAGCTTATGAAAGCGTCGATAGCCTCGGGAGTGCAGCCCATGTTTGACACCTCGGCCACCATCTCCACACCATTGGCTATGAGCTTGCGGGCATCGTCGCCGTCAAGCTCGTTCTGAGTGGCGCAGGGAAGAGCGATGTCGACCTTCTGCTCCCACGGCTTGCGTCCGGGATAGAAAGTAGCTTCGGGATAGCGCTCGGCATACGGAGCCACAATATCCTCGCCCGATGCACGAAGCTCGAGCATATAGTTGATCTTATCGCCGCTCACTCCCTCGGGATCGTAGATATATCCGTCGGGTCCGGAGATTGTCACCACCTTGGCTCCAAGCTCGTTGGCTTTGAGCGTAGCGCCCCATGCCACATTGCCGAAGCCGCTGACGGCCACAGTCTTGCCCTTGATCGAATCATTTTTCTCGGCCAGCATGCTCTGAACGAAATAGAGAGCGCCGAATCCGGTGGCCTCCGGACGTATGCGCGAGCCGCCGAAGTCAAGACCCTTGCCGGTCATGGAGCCGTCGCATTCGTTGCGGAGTTTCTTGTACATACCGTACATATAGCCCACTTCGCGGCCGCCTACGCCTATATCGCCGGCAGGCACGTCGCGGTCAGGACCTATATTCTTCCAGAGCTCAAGCATGAATGCCTGGCAGAAGCGCATGATCTCGGCGTCGCTCTTGCCACGCGGCGAGAAGTCGCTACCGCCCTTGCCGCCACCCATCGGAAGAGTGGTGAGAGCGTTCTTGAATGTCTGCTCGAATCCGAGGAATTTGAGTATCGACAGGTTGACACTCGCATGGAAGCGAATACCTCCCTTGTACGGACCTATAGCGTTGTTGAACTGCACGCGATAGCCGAGATTGGTCTGCACTTCGCCGCGGTCGTCGGTCCATGTGACACGGAATGTCACGATACGGTCGGGCTCGACCATACGCTCTACGATACGGGCTTTTTCAAACTCAGGATGCTGGTTGTAGACTTCTTCCACACACATCAGCACCTCTTTTACAGCTTGCAGATACTCTTTTTCACCCGGGTGTTTGGCCTCGAGGGAGCTCATGATACTGTTGATGTCCATTTTTCTGATCTTTAAGGTATAGAGATATTGGTTAACCTTTGATTTTGGTTATTGATGATGCAAATATACTATTAAAACAGTTGCAGGAGGAGCATCAATCAGTTTAATTTTAGTTAAAAAATAACGATTTGCATGTACATGCACTATCTTACAGAAAAACTTACAATAATCGGCTCTGTACCATCCTGACTGATGGCATAGATGCGGCCGGATTCATCAGGCGCGGTAAGCGCACGAACATGCCTGGAAAGCGTGTACTCGCCGACTTTGTTGCCGTCCCAGTCATAGACCCAGATCATATTGCCTGTCCAGTCGGAATCGTCAAACTGCCTGCCGTCATAAAGGATATAGACATGCTCGTCGTCGGCTGTTCCTTCAAGAAATCTTACTTCTCCGGCATCGCTCCCGTCCACGCCAAGATATTGTCCGTCGGCAAACCGATGCTTCATCGAACTGTTGCGAAACTGATTGACCGCGCGCAGTGTGTCGGCTTCCAGACGGAAAAATGCCGCGGCCTCGTCACCTAAAGCGACTGCCACAACCTTCCTGCCATCGGGCGAAACAGCGAATCCAAACTGATAGGCGGCGGTCATAGCCACACTCCCGGCTTTAGCCGCCCTGTCTTCAGGCATACGGTCGCCATAGCGGCCTGTCACACGTCCTTCACGGTCAAACATAGTGAATATCTCAGGATGCTCCACATAGCCGTCGGTGCCGATATAGCTGCCGTCGGCCAGCGATCCCACATTCCATGTATCGAGATTCAGAATGCGGGTATATGTGAGATACAGACTGTCGGTGCCCTTTACTTCGGCCACGTACAGATCCCTGTTGTCGGCGCGAAGAAGCGTGAAGGCATCATCGCGTCCGTGGATCGTCGAAAACATCACCACATTGCCGAATTCACCGGGACCAATTCCCTTGGCAACGAAATTGCCGGTATATCGGCCGCGGGCTACGTCGATAAGATGAGCCAGCGAATCAGTTTTGTTGTCAAGAATAGGCAGAGAATCCCCGGCTCTTTGCGTCGCAGGCGGGCGTCGGATAATAGGTTCGGGAG
>JAIDKJ010000450.1 GCA_029051835.1 Paramuribaculum sp.
CGCGATCCTCGAGGAGGTGACGAAGCGATATGCCAGCGAGAATATAACCGATATCGACGGCGTAAAGATAGATTTTGCCGATAGCTGGGTGCATCTGCGCAAATCCAATACAGAGCCTATCATCCGCATATATTCCGAGGCGCACTCTATGCAGGAGGCTGAACAGCTCGGACAGCAGATCAAGGATGTCATAACCGAAATGACAAAGCGCTGAATGCAATGAAAAAATACCTGACGGCGTTTCTGACTGTGGCATCGTTCGTGGTCGGAGCGTCAGGCCAGACAGTCACCCCTGCCGACGACAGTCGGTGGGGGCTTGTCGATATTTCTGTGGCCTGTGTGAGAGCGAAGCCGTCGCATGCGTCGGAGCAGACAACTCAGGCTCTTTGCGGCACTCCGGTCAAGGTCGGCAGGCGTAGCGGCGACTGGTATGAGGTGGAATTGCCCGACGGATATCGGGGTCAGATAAACCGTGCCAATGTCACTTTGCTCAGCGAAAGCCGTATGTCGCAGTGGCGTAGATCAAGACGTGTGATTGTGACGGTTCCGGGTACAACGGATGTGTTGGCCGATACGCTTGCCGGTGCTGGAGGACGTCGTGTGGCCGAACTGGTCGAGGGCGCTGTCGTAGAGGCACTGTCGGATGGCGGCAGATATGTTCGTGTCGGTCTGCCGGGCGGCAGAGCCGAGGGATATGTAGAGAAGCGGTCGGTAGCGGATTTTGAGAAATGGGCATCCGTGGCGCCCGACGCGTCGGTTATCCTATCGACAGCCTCGGCTATGGTCGGCTCTCCATATGTATGGGGAGGCCTGACGTCAAAGGGCCCTGATTGCTCCGGTCTGGTCAAGGCTGCTTACTGGCAGTCGGGGCTTATACTGCGGCGCGATGCGTCCCAGCAGGCGCTTACGGGGCAGGATGTCAGCATCGCGAATCCGACAGAGTGGGCCGCAGCTGATCTTCTGTTTTTCGCGGGTAGCGACGGGGTGCGCATAACGCATGTGGCAATCCATATCGATGGCGGACGTTATATCCATTCATCGGGACGTGTGGGATATGGAAGCATACATCCCGGCGATGCCGACTATGTCGGGCGCAAAGTAGTGAAAGTGCGCCGCATTCTTGGCAGTGAGATGACGCCGGGCATTACTCCTGTAAAAAATCATAAATGGTATTTCGAATGAGTCTGAAACGCATCATACTTAGTCTGTCGCTTGTTCTGACGGTGTTTGCTGCCGATGCGCGGCACTATTTTATTGATGATGTCGGGCAGTTTGTGCCGATTGTCGCAGCTCCGGCCATCGGGGTGGCAGGCGTCGATGCGCGTCATACGTTCAGGGAGCGTATGGCGGTGTCTGTAACGGCCATAGCTATCGACGAGATACTGGTGCAGACTATGAAGCATACCATCAGATCGCGCAGACCCGACGGTACGGACAACCATTCGTTCCCTTCGGGACATATGGCGCGTGCCATCACCGGCGCTGAAATTATCAGAAGTGAGTATGGCTGGGGCTGGGGCGCCGGCGCATACCTCTGGGCTGCAGGAGTGGGGGCTTTGCGGATCCATCATCATCGCCATCGTTTCGGCGATGTGGTGGGAGGCGCAGTGACCGGATTCGTGTCAGCCCGGCTGGCCTATCTGTTGCTGCCCGTAGAGCGACGTCTGTTCGGCTGGGATAAAAGCCGCATTACGGTGACCGCACTTCCGGCTGTCGGAGCCGACGGAAAGTCGGTGGCGGCTGCGGTAAATATCATTTTCTGAAAGCAAAAGATTGATTGTTGAGCAAATAATCGTAACTTTGCAACTTGATTTAAGATAACATTCGCGATGCATAATAAATTCAAGGAATATGACAGTTTCAATCTGTCGGGAATAAATAAAGAGATGCTCGACGACTGGACCCGTCAGGGTCTGTTCGGACAAAGCATAAAGGAGCGTGAAGGATCCCCGTCGTTTGTGTTTTACGAGGGTCCGCCGTCGGCCAACGGTATGCCGGGCATCCATCATGTGATGGCGCGCACGATCAAGGATATTTTCTGCCGCTACAAGACCATGAAGGGCTTCCATGTGAAGCGTAAAGCCGGATGGGATACTCACGGCCTGCCTGTGGAGCTTGGCGTGGAAAAGAATCTTGGTATCACCAAGGAGGATATCGGCAAGAAAATCAGCGTAGACGATTACAATGCCGCCTGTCGTTCAGAGGTGATGAAATATACCCGCGAATGGGAAACGCTTACAGACCGTATGGGATATTGGGTGGATATGAACGACCCGTATATCACATACGACAACCGCTATATAGAGAGCGTGTGGTGGCTTCTCCGTCAGCTTTACGACAAGGGCTATCTTTATAAGGGCTATACCATACAGCCATATTCACCTGCCGCCGGCACCGGACTCAGCTCGCACGAGCTTAATCAGCCCGGTTGTTACCGCGATGTCAAGGATACAACCTGCATAGCTCAATTCAGGATTCTTGATCCGGAAGAGAATCTCAAAGGCTGGGGTGAGCCTTATTTCCTGGCATGGACCACAACTCCCTGGACTCTTCCTTCGAATACGGCTTTGGCTGTCGGTCCGTCGATACGCTATGATATAAGCCGCACTTTCAATCCTTACTCGGGAGAGAAGGTGACGGTGGTATGCGCCGACGCTCTTGTAGGCTCGGTGTTCAATCCCAAGGGCGCCGGACAGCCGCTTGACTCTTATGTCAAGGGCGACAAGGTCGTGCCGTATGAAATAGTCGGTTCGTGCGACGGCAAGGCGCTCGTCGGCATGCATTACGAGCAGCTGATCAAGTGGATGAATCCCGGTGAGGGAGCGTTCAGAGTGATCCCCGGCGACTACGTGACCACCGATGACGGTACGGGCATAGTGCATATCGCGGGCACTTTCGGCGCCGACGACCTTCGTGTGTCGCGCCAGAACGGTGTGCCTCCTCTGACACTCGTGGACTGCGACGGCAACATCCGTCCGATGGTGGATCTGACCGGACGCTTTTTCCGTATAGAGGATATTGATCCCGAATTCGTGAAGTCCAATGTAGATGTGGAGGCATATAAGCCTTGGGCCGGACGATATGTGAAAAACGCTTACGATTCCAGCCTTGCGCCTGATGCTGAAACGCTCGATGTAGCTATATGCATGATGCTCAAGCAGCAGGGACTTGCATTCAAGATCGAAAAACATACCCACAGCTATCCTCACTGCTGGCGTACGGACAAGCCGGTGCTGTATTATCCGCTCGACAGCTGGTTTATACGCACTACTGCCGCACGCGAGAAGCTGATGGAGCTGAATGGCGGCATAAAGTGGAAACCGCAGTCGACCGGCAGCGGCCGTTTCGGCAAGTGGCTCGAAAATCTGCAGGACTGGAATCTGTCGAGAAGCAGGTACTGGGGTACGCCTCTGCCTATATGGCGCACTGAAGATGGCAGCGAAGAGTTGTGTATAGACAGCGTTGCCACTCTGTATGACGAGATAGAGAAAGCTGTCAGCGCCGGGGTGATGCAGTCAAATCCTTATAAGGATCGCGGATTCGTTCCCGGAGTATTCACCAAAGAGAACTATGAGCTGATAGATCTGCATCGTCCGTATGTAGACGACATAGTGCTTGTCAGCCCGACCGGCAAGCCGATGAAGCGCGAGAGCGATCTTATCGACGTGTGGTTTGACTCCGGATCGATGCCTTACGCGCAGATACATTATCCGTTCGAAAACAAGGAAGCGTTTGACCGAGGCGATCTTTTCCCGGCCGATTTCATAGCCGAAGGTGTCGATCAGACCCGTGGATGGTTCTTCACTCTACATGCCATTGCGGGCATGGTGTTTGGCGATCGTGCCTACAAGGCAGTGATATCCAACGGTCTTGTTCTCGACAAGGATGGCAATAAAATGTCGAAGCGTCTTGGCAATGCTGTCAACCCGTTTGAGGCGATCGAAAAATTCGGATCGGATCCGTTGCGCTGGTATATGATATCCAACTCTTCGCCGTGGGACAATCTGAAGTTTGACGAGGCCGGCGTACAGGAGGTTTCGAGAAAGTTGTTCTCGACCCTGTACACCACTTATTCGTTCTTCGCACTATATGCCAACGTCGACGGATTTACCGGCAGTGAGCCGGCTGTATCAGCCGGAGAGCTTCCGGAGATTGACCGCTGGATACTCTCGCTGCTCAATTCGCTCGTGAAGGAGGTAGAGGATGCGCTTGAGGATTACGAACCGACCAAGGCTGCCCGCGCGATCAGCGAATTCGTGTGCGACAATCTCTCCAACTGGTATGTGCGTCTTAACCGCAAGCGTTTCTGGGGCGGTGAGATGGATACCGACAAGCTCGCAGCCTATCAGACATTATATAAGTGTCTGGTGACGGTGGCAGAGCTGATGGCTCCGATATCGCCGTTCTTTGCCGACAGGCTTTATCGTGATCTGACAAGATCTGACCGTTCGGTGCATCTTGAACTGTTCCCTGTAGCGGATCAGGCAATGATCGATAAAGAGCTTGAGGACAGAATGCATCTGGCTCAGACTGTAACTTCGATGGTGCTGGCGTTGCGCCGCAAGGCCGAAATCAAGGTGCGTCAGCCGCTCCAGAAGATCCTCGTGCCTGCGGTCGATGACCGTCAGCGCAATGCTCTCGATGCGATGAAGGCTCTGATATTGAGCGAGGTGAATGTCAAGGATCTCGAGATTGTAGGCGATGACGGCCAAAGCATACTGGTGAAGCGTGTCAAGCCCGACTTCAAGAAGCTCGGTCCGAAATTCGGCAAGCAGATGAAGCAGGTGGCAGCTGCTATTCAGGCGCTCGGTCAGCATGAGATATCGTGTCTGGAACGCGATGGAAAGATCGCGCTTATGATTGATGGCAACGAATCGTTTGTGGAGGCTGCCGACGTCGAGATCATTTCGGAGGATATTCCCGGCTGGCTTGTTGCCAACGAAGGCAATGTGACGGTAGCGCTCGATATTACAGTCACTCCATCGCTGCGTCAGGAAGGTGTGGCCCGCGAGATAGTCAATCGTGTGCAGAATCTGCGCAAGAGCCGTGACTATCAGATTACGGATCGTATCAATCTTACGTTCGCACCGTGTCAGCTGACCGATGATGCGTTGGCAAGCTATGCCGACTATATATCGCGTCAGGTGCTTGCCGATACTCTTCTCGTAGGCGAGGTGGCCGATGATGAACTGACCGAAACGCTTGACATAGACGGAACGGATGTAAAAGTAAGAATCACTCTATCAAAATAAATCATAATCATGTCGGAGAAAACACGATATACCGATGAAGAGCTGCAGGAATTCAAATCGCTGATCCTTGAAAAACTGGCGAAAGCGCAGCGCGACTATGACATGCTCCGTGCGGATCTGACCAATACAGGCGGAAACGATACGGCTGATACTTCGCCTACGTTCAAGGTGCTTGAAGAGGGTGCGGCCGTGCTCAACAAGGAGGAGGCCGGACGTCTGGCACAGCGTCAGATGAAGTTCATACAGCATCTTCAGGCCGCTTTGGTCAGAATCGAAAACAAGACTTATGGCGTGTGTCGCGAAACCGGCAAACTGATTCCAAAAGAGCGGCTTATGGCTGTTCCTCACGCGACTCTCTGCATAGATGTGAAAATCAACGGGAAGAAATAATCGGCCGATGCAGATAACGAAGGGACAGGCCGCCGCGGCTATAATCCTGGCTACGTTAATCCTCGATCCGCTGATAAAGATATGGGTCAAGACTCATTTCTATCTGGGAGAGGAATTGAAGATCACGGAGTGGTTCAGACTCGTTTTTGTGGAAAACGACGGAATGGCTTTCGGCATGCAGATGGGTTCGAAACTGTTTCTGACGCTTTTCAGGATCGTGGCTGTGACAGCTTTGTGCTGGGTCATTGTACGGTTCTGCCGGCGGAGTGATGTCGGCTATGGATTCATCGCGTGTATGGCGCTGGTCACTGCGGGAGCGGCAGGAAATATAATCGACTGCGTGTTCTACGGTGTGCTGTTCAACGATCCGATGCCTCCTGCGGTAGCCGTCATGATGCCCGAAGGGGGAGGATATGCGCCACTGCTATACGGCAAGGTAGTGGATATGTTCTACTTCCCTTTGTTCAGCTTCGACTGGCCTGACTGGATGCCGTGGGTAGGTGGGGAGAACTTTCTCTTTTTCCAGCCCGTTTTCAATCTGGCTGATGCTGCTATTTCAGTGGGCATGGTGGTGATTATCCTGTTCTATACCAAACATCTCTCGGGCAGTCATCCTGAAGAGTCGGCCGGCGAGGATGCAGAATGCAGACAGCAATGAGAAAAGGATTACTTATGACAATAGGGGCCGCTATGCTGATAGGCGTAGCGGCTTGTTCTTCTCGGCCGTCGGGTATACTGCCGGAGAAAAAGATGGCGAGAATCATAGCTGATATGAATATCGCCGAGAGTGTGGCGGAGTCGTCAGGCAATGATCTGCGCACGGATTCGGCCAAAGATGTGTTGAGGCAGGCTATCTATCTGCGCAACGGTGTGAGTCAGGCCGAGGTGGACAGCTCCATGCGCTGGTATGCTTTCAATATGGAGAAATATGTCGAGGGGTATGATCAGGCTATTG
>JAIDKJ010000045.1 GCA_029051835.1 Paramuribaculum sp.
CTGACGCGGGCGGTTTCATTGGCGTCATGTGTCATTAGCCGATGTATAGCTTACAGGTTGGGGTGTTCGGCATCCCATTTTGCCGGATTTTCGACGGGCAGTGTGAGATCGTTCTTCCCTTTTCTTAATGCGAAGCGTCGGGTTGCCACGGTTTTGCCGTCATACTTCACTTCGGCCGTGATGCCGTCGGCTGTCGGTGTAGCGTCGAAGTCAGTGTCAAGCGATATTTTTATCGTGCCGTCGCGATACGTCGAGTCGAGTTCGGCG
This sequence comes from Paramuribaculum sp., assembly GCA_029051835.1. Lineage (GTDB taxonomy): Bacteria > Bacteroidota > Bacteroidia > Bacteroidales > Muribaculaceae > Paramuribaculum. The sequence goes on from JAIDKJ010000045.1 coordinate 268, forward strand.
TCAATGCGCAGGTCGGTGAAAAAATGCTCCGGGCGTGAGAATACCACCACATCTCTCAATATTCCGGCTATCGGATGGTGGGCGTAGCCCGATGCGTAGGATATCTCCTCCACGGGGTCTGTCAGGTCGAGTTCTACCGTGTTGATCCGTCCCGGTGTTATATATGGTGTGATGTCGGTGTCCCAGCGGGTGAAGCCGCCCCGGTGGGTTCTCACTTGCCGGCCGTTGATTCTCAGGGTGGCATAGCTGTAGGCGCCGTTGAAGCGTATTATCGTCCGCTTGCCGGCGAAGTCGGCCGGAACGGTGAATTTCCTGCGGTAAGTCACCGTCTGGCCATGCTCTACGGATATTCCCTGCATGGCCAGTTCGCCGGGCACGTTCACTGTGTGCCATCGCCCTTTGGGCAATACCTTTGCCTGCCATTTTCCGTCGAGGCTCATTCTGTTGCTGACGGTGCCGGCCGTATGGTCGGGGAGGGTTTGTATTATGGGTTCATAAGGTGTCAGCCCCGGATCCTGTGAGGCCGACAGCGGTTGACACATTGCCATTGACAATGTGGCTGTGATGCATATAAGTTTGTTCCGCAACATGATTGTGTGATGATTGGTTTTGTCGCAAAGATAGGATGAAATGTGTGAATGAAGCGGAACTGGCGTCGAATTTAAGTGCGTTTTTCGGAACTCACGCAGCGATATGGCATAGATCCTCGCCTGTGATCTCTTTCCGGAGCGGTCGGTGTCGTTATCCGAGGTGTTTCGATGCCGGATAACCCATTATCCTCGTGAAGCAGGCGTTCAGATGTCTGGCCGATGAAAAACCGCACTGCGAACTGATCTCTTTCAGTGTCATGTCGGTGTTGGCAAGCAGTTCTTTGACTCGCTCTATCTTTCTGTCGAGCATATAGCGCGAGGGGCTGGTGCCTATATGGGTGGCGAAAAGCTTTCGTATGTATCGTGTGGTGATGTTCAGTCGGGCGGCTATCTCCGCTATGTCGGTGTCGCATGGTTCGGAAGAGTCCATGAGCTGCATTATGCTGGATAGAATCGGCGGATAGGGGGCTGGCGTGGTATCGCTCATGTTTTCCCTCAGAAGCAGTATGAGCAGCTGCAGGTAGCCCGATATGACGATATGCCTGAACCCCTCTTCGCGGTGTTGCAGTTCCCAGATTATGGTCTGGAGCAGATTTTTGATCCTGACATTGCTGCGCACCGTCAGCAGTTTTCTCGGATGAAATGTGTGTCCCGGGTTTAGTCCCGATCCGTTCATTATGTCGCTGAAGAGTTCGGGCATGAATTCGAGCTGTATGAGTCTTGCGCCCCGGAGTCCGGCTTCGAATGTGTGGGTCATCCCTGAGGGTATCACCATCAGATCATCCTTCTTGAATGTCACGATGCTGTCTTTCACTCTCAGATTGCAGCTGCCGCGCCTGACATAGTTGATCTCAAGCCGGTGATGGCTGTGCGGGCCGTATTTCTCACGGGGAGCGAAGTCGATCTGTCTGAATACTTCTGCCAGACGTGTGGTGGAGATCTTTTGCGTCGTCAGCATGCTTGAATATGTCGGTATGTCACTGCTTCCCACGTTCGGTGTTCAAAATATGCCTGCGGTTTCTGTTGCTGTCGTCATAGTCAGGCAGAAACCGCAGGCATTGGTTTTCGTTACGGTGATGTGTCGTTCAGTAGGTCACTCCGGTTTATTTGTCGATGGGGGTGGAGTTGCGCTCGAGCACTGCGGCGTCGAGGCTGGCTATGGTGGCCAGATTGATAATGTCGCGCACTCCGGCGTTGACGCTGATGAAGTGTACAGGTTTGTTGAGTCCCATCTGTATCGGGCCGATGGCATCGCCGAGTCCCATGTCGAGCATGGTGCGGAAGGCGGTGGTGGCGGCGCTCAGGTTGGGGAATATAAGAGTGTTCACTTCCTGTCCGTTGAGCTTGTTGAAGGGGAATGTGGAGTCGCGCAGTTCGCGGTTGAGGGCGTAGTTCAGACCCATCTCTCCGTCGATGGCAAGATCCGGATACTGCTGCTGCATGCGTTCTACGGCGCTGCGCACTGTGCGGCACTCCTCTTCGTGTCCCGATCCGAAGTTGCTGTACGACACCATGGCTATCACCGGGTCGTGGGAGAAGTATTCCACGGAGTTGCGGGTCAGGCGGGCTATGTCGACGAGGGTGTCTTCATCCACCGTCTTGTTGACCTGGGTGTCGGCTATGAAGAATGTGCCGCGCTTGGTGTTGACGATATGGAGGGTGGCGAAGTGGTCGTAGCTCGGACGGATCCCTATCACCTCTTTGGCGATCTTGCCTACGGAGTGGGCGGCCGAATATGTGCCGGCGAGGAAGGCGTCGGCGTCGCCGGTTTCCACCATCATCATGCCGAAGTAGTTGCGGTCATACATCTTTTCGAGGGCTTCGGCTTCGGTGATGCCTTCGCGCTGACGTTTGCGGGCAAACAGTTCGGCGTAGCGCTGCCTGCGGTCGGCTTCGCGGTCGTGGCGCAGATTGACGATCTCCACGCCTGTCAGGTCGAGTCCGAGGCGCGATGCGCGTTTCTCGATCATCTCTTCGTTGCCGAGCAGCACGGGTATCAGCACGCCCTCTTTGTAGGCCATGACGGCGGCTTTGAGCATGTTGTCGGTGTTGCCTTCGCCAAACACCACTCGCTTCGGATGGCGTTTCGCTTCGTTATAGAGCCGGTGGGTGATCTTGTTGTCGTAGCCCATCAGGCGGCGCAGGCGTTCGCAGTATTCATCCCAGTCGGTGATCGGACGGCGTGCCACTCCGCTCTCCATGGCTCCGCGTGCCACGGCCGGAGCCACTCTCGTGAGCAGACGCGGGTCGAGGGGCTTGGGCAGTATGTAGTCGCGGCCAAATTTCAGGTCGGTCATGTTGTAGGCCGCATTGACCACGGTCGGCACCGGTTCTTTGGCCAGAGCGGCGATGGCTCTCACGGCGGAGAGTTTCATCGTTTCGTTGCTCACGGTGGCGCCGCTGTCGCGGGCGCCGCGGAATATGTAGGGGAAGCCGCGCACGG
>JAIDKJ010000451.1 GCA_029051835.1 Paramuribaculum sp.
CTGCAAGGGAGTGCACTGCAACGCCCAGATGACCTCGCGCCTGCTCTCCACCCACGTGCGCCCCACACCCGAAGCCATGAAGATACTGCGCGACACCATGATACGCCTCAACATGTCGGCCCGCGCCTACGACCGCATACTCAAAGTGTCGCGCACCATAGCCGACCTCGCCGGATCGCCCGACATCCTCCCCGAACACATGCGCGAAGCCGTCGGCTACCGCGCCCTCGACCGCTCCTCATGGGGCCACTTCTGACAGATCCGGCTATATCGCTGTGGTAGCTATAATAGCTATTTTAGCTACCTTAGCTACTATAGCTATTTTAGCTACTTTAGCTATTGTAGCTACCTTACACTCAATCCCTCCGATCTTTCCGATTGCTCTGATTGCTCCGATTTTTTTCTTCGATTTTTTTGGTGATTAAAAAAATCTCCTTACCTTTGCGGTGTTGTAGATGTGTACAACACTAAACCAACACCGCTCGACGATGAAAAAAACTCTCATTCTCACAGCCTTGACACTCTTCGCGGCAGGTATAGCGCTTGCAGCCACACGCGGCTTCTCACACACCGCCACTGCCGATATCGCCGAAACCGCCAACGAAATAATCACCTCGGCCACCCGAAACGCCGAGCCGGCCGACAGCCGTCCCGCCACATTCGCCGATGCCTATATGGCCGGAGATCTCCGCGGCATAGTTGTGTCGATCATACCCGGCGCTACCGACGAGAGCGGAGCCGCCACCGACGCCGCTCTCCGATGGATAGAACTGCTGCTGGGAGCCGTACCGACAGCTTGCGTCATCACCGCCTCCACCGGGCTTTCGCCACGCCGCAACTGACCATAACTATCTACTAACGACATCTTTCCTACATACCACCGCATCATGATCACATTCAATCATCTCAGCTACCGCTACCCGAAAGGCCCTGAAGCGCTTTCGGACTTCACGGCATCCATATCGCCCGGCATACATCTGCTCATGGGCGAGAACGGAGCCGGAAAGACCACGCTGCTCCATATCATAGCCGGACTTCTATACCCCACGGCGGGAAGCGTCGAAGTCGACGGCATGTCGCCGCGCCTGAGACAGCCCGGACTGCTCGACAAGATATTCTTTCTCGGCGACGACATGACACTGCCCGGAGGCACCGCACTCGCCTTCGCCAGGATAGCCGAGGGCGCCTATCCCGCATTTGACGCCGCAGCCCTCTCCGACTATCTCGCGCGCTTCGGACTCACCGGACGCGAACGCCTCGACCGCCTGTCGCTCGGCAACCGCCGCAAATCGCTGATAGCCGTCGCCCTCGCGCTCAACACTCCGGTGCTGCTCCTCGACGAACCGGCCAACGGACTCGACATCGGTTCGAAAGAGACACTCGGCCGGATGCTCGCCGAGGCCGCAGGCGACGACCGCACCATCATAGTGTCGACCCACGTCACCCACGACTTCCACAACATTTTCGACGGCGTCATATCGCTGCGCCGCAACCGTCTGCAACTCGCCGCGACTCTGACCGACATACTCTCGGCAGTGGCCTTCACCGCCGGCATGATACCTCCCGTCGAAGCGCTATTCACCCATCAGTCGGCCGGACTGTTCCGCTCCATCACACAGACCGGTACAGCCGCCAACGAAACCGACATCGACTACAACCTCCTCTATCTGGCTCTTCAGAGCGACAGAGCCGACGACATCATATCACTGATCAACAGCCATAAACAGACACAGCTATGACCCACACCGCAGACAACGCCTTCAGCACGAGCCGCGCTATAGCCTACAGCCGCATGTTCCCGACCATCAAGCAGCATCTGGCCATATACACCGCAGGAGCATTCATCCTCTTCACTATCGCCATGATCATATCCGATACGACTGCCGGAGTGTTGTTCAGCCAGATATTCATGTCGGCAATCTCAATGGCCATCTACCTCAGCCCGCTTGTTTTCGTCATCGGTTCCAGCCCGATGGCCGAGGTGATGTTTCCCGCCACCAAAAACGAGAAAGCGGCCATGATGACCGGCTACACGTTCGTCATACTCCCGGCAGCGATATGCGCGGCAGCTCTTCTCGCCACCCTCTTCGCACGGATCTTTGTCGACGGAGCGAGCATCTGCAATCTGATTCCGAGCCACCAGCTACTGACACCCGTATATTCTGTCGTACAGTACCTGAGCACACTTCTGCCCACATCAATATGCCTTCTGGCCGTAGTCAGCTACCGCCGCCACAGAGTGCTCATGCCTATCGTATGGACAGTCGCAACCCTGATCGCCATCTCCTTGATAACCGCGATCGTCGCCATTGTGACAGTACTCGGCTTCAAGCGCGACCTGCTGCCAAGCATTGACCACGCCGCTCCGCAGCAGGAGGAGATCGCCCGCATTATGTTCGACATACTCATGCCCGTGATGTGGTGGTATTTCGCCCTGTCAATCATCGCCACAGCCGTGATCATCATCCTTGCCATACGTAAAATCCGCGACCGCCAGCTCTAATGGAATTCAAGACCGAACGACCCATATACCGGCAGATAGCCGACTACTGCTTCGCGCGCATCCTCGCCGGCGAATGGCCTCCGGGCAGCCGCATTCCCTCGGTGCGCGAGCTTGCGGTGATGATGACCGTCAACACCCACACCGTGCTCAAAGCCTTCGAGTTTCTTCAGTCGCACGGCATCATCGCCCCACGGCGCGGCATGGGATATTTTCTCACCGACGACGCGCCGCAACGCATAGCCGCCACACGCCGCGAAGACTTCTTCTCGTCGACCGTGCCCGCCCTGGCCGAAGATATGCGCCTGCTCGGCATCACGCCGGAGCAGCTTCTCGACGCCCTCGGCTCCGACACCGCGACAGTCCATAATTGATCTACTACTATACAACCTTCAGCTCCGCCCCGACGCACCCACCGGCGCTCCGGGGCGGAGCTGTGACGCTATACCGCGCTATAATCCGCTCGGCTGCGACAAAAAGCTATTGACAATTGCATTTTTATGCCTATCTTTGCATAAGATAATAACCCCAAAAAAACTACAAACACCCCACCATGAAAAGATCAGCAGCAGGAATGATGACGCTTATCATAGCACTCATCGCCACATTCCATTCGGAAGCAGCGGTCAACTATGTCAAGAAGCTTCGCGGCGCAAAAGCCATAGAAGTCACCTACCAATCGTCCTATAAAGGCCGCGTATATCCCGGCACCACCATCGTCAGCATCAGCGGCGATCAGGCCAAAATTTCGGCCGGCGACAACGGCAACCGGCAGCACCGCGACGACACCCCCGTGCAGAACACCTATATCGACTATGCCACCCATCAGTGGTACAAAGTGGCCCAGCTTCCCGGAGGCCGCGAGATATCGTCGGTGCGCGGTTTCGGATCCGACAGCACCCTGCGCGTGATCGGCCGCGAGAAAGTGCTCGGCATAGACTGCGCTGTAGCCCGCACGAGCATCAACTCCAACACCATCGACATATGCTATACCGACGCGCTCCCCTTTCTCGGCACCCCTCAGCCCGGCGTCGGCGTACCCTCCGGCCTTGTGCTGAAAGTGACCCGCAACGGCGAGTCGGTGCAGGAAGCTGTCGACATCAAGGCATTCCGTCCCGACGGAAGCCTCTTCCCCGCGCAGTGGGGCGAACAGCTCTCCGACCCTGAATATCTCTATGCCATCAATCAGAGCGGAGTCATCACGGTGCCGGTGTTCGATCACGCCCGCATCAACTTCTCCGGCGCCGCCATCCCCGACGCTCTCACCGACGGCGAAGTCTACAACGTCGGAGGCGGCACTATCGTCATCAGAAAAGTGACCCTCCCCGACTCCGCAGCCATAGCCCGGCGATATATCTTCGCCGAGGTGGAACAATACTCCGAAGGCGACGCCTATGACCGCACCGGATCCATCTTCGTGATTCCGACCGACAAGAAGCAGTCGTTTGTCGACGCCATACGCAATCTCAAGTCGGTGCCGGCCTTCGTCAGCGACAGCACAGCCTACCACGGACTCGTATCGACTGCCGACTACGACGCGCCCCTCGAACTGATGAGATTCTTCACCGGATTCGGCGTCAGAGCCTTCAACAAAAACGTCGTGCCGGGTCAGGACTGGGTCGACTCCGTGCTCTACAAGACCGAGATCACCGATCTGGCCGAGCACCTCAGCGGAGAGCAGTGGATCGGAGCCTATATAGGCAACTGGGACGGCCGTGGCCACATACTCTCGCTCGACCTGAAGTATTATCCCGGAGGGGATGACCGCAAAGTCACCGCCATGCCACTGTTCAACACCGTCAACTATCTCGAACAGGCCGGACAGCCCTATCCGATATTCATGCTCAACGACTCGCTGCAGGTGGAGTTCACGCTCGACCATCCGGTGGAGAACGCCATGCTCAGTTACACCACCACCGGCCACGGCGGCTGGGGAGGCGGCGACGAATTCAACAAGAAGACCAACACCATCATACTCGACGGACGCGAAGTGATCACATTCATACCCTGGCGCGACGACTGCGGCACCTACCGCAACAACAACCCCTGCTCAGGCAACTTCTCCAACGGCCTCAGCTCATCCGACCTCAGCCGCTCCAACTGGTGTCCGGGCACGGTGACCAACCCCGAATACATCTACCTCGGCAACCTCGCCGCAGGCAAGCATAAGCTCACCGTGAGAATACCGCAGGGCAAACCGGCCGGATCGAGCAACAGCTACTGGTGTATATCCGGCACACTTCTTTACTGACAAAACCTCTTACACATTACACGCAATGATCAGCAGAACACTGTTAAAATCAGCTCTCGCCGCCGCCATAATAACCGGAGCGGCTACCGCCGCCACAGCTCAGCAGACAGCCATCTCACCCACCCCGCAACGCATCGCATGGGGTCAGAAAGCATTTGACCGCCCGCAGCATATCAGCCTCAAGGGCGCCGAAACCGCCGACGCCGACGCTGTGGCCGCGCTGCTGTCGCAGTTTGCCAAAGGCAAAGGCGTGAAAGTGGTCATAGGCGAGCGCGGCGACAAGGCCGTCCGCGCCGTGGCCGACAGCATCCCCGACCATCCGCAGGGCTACTATCTGCGCGTACGCCCCGGCGAAGTGATCATAGCCGGCAACGACCCCACAGGCACCTACTACGGAGTGCAGACATTCCTGCAGGTGGCCTCTCAGCCCGAAGTGATGAGCGTAGATGTCACCGACTGGCCCTCGACACCGTTCCGCGGAGTGGTCGAAGGGTTCTACGGCAACGCCTGGAGCTTCGACGACCGTGTCGACCAGTTTGCATTCTACGGAAGCAACAAACTCGACACCTACATCTACGGCCCCAAGGACGACCCCTACCACCGAGCCAAATGGCGCGAGCTGTACCCAGCCGAAGAAGCCGCACGGATGAAAGCGCTCAACGACGAGGCGCGGCGCCACAAGGTGAGATTCGTATGGGGCATACACCCCGCAGGCGACCACCAGTGGAACGATGCCGACAATGAAGCCACTGTGCGCAAGTTCGAGCAGATGTACGACCTCGGCTTCCGCAATTTCTCGATATTCTTCGACGATGTGTTCGGCAAACAGGCCGACGGCAAGCTTCATGCACAGTATATGGACTACGTGAAGCGCCACTTCATCGACCGTCACCCCGACATAGAGCTGTTCATCATGTGTCCGTCGCTCTACAACAAGGCGTGGAAAGGATCGTTCCAGCCCTCGTATCTCGCCGACATTTCGGTGATGGATCCGTCGATCAAAGTGATGTGGACCGGCAATTCGGTGGTCGACATGATCGACGTGGCCGACATGGAGTGGATCAACCCGCAGATCGGACGCGAAGCATTCATATGGCTCAACTATCCTGTCACCGACTACTGCATCAACCACCTGCTGATGGGTCCGTTCACCGGCAACGAGCCTGAGGCCACAGCCATGGTCAGCGGTTTCACGGCCAACCCCATGGAATATGCCCGCGCATCCAAGCTGAGCCTCTTCAGCAATGCCGATTTCCTCTGGAATCCCTCGGCCTACGACCCCCAGAAATCATGGCTTCTGGCCACCGGACGGCTGCAGCCCGGACGCGCCGATGCGTTCCGTAAGTTCTGCCTCTACAACGTGGATCTCGGCCAGAACACCCACCGCCTGCGCCGCCTCAACGAGTCGCCCGAGCTAAAAGCCCTGATCGACGCCTACGAGCACCCCATGTCGCGCGCATATCTGCCGGAAGCCGCCGAGGCCTTTGCCGCCGAATTTGCCGCTCTCGGAGCCGCGGCCACAACGCTCCTCGAAGCAGCCCCCACCGACTCGATGCTCACCGAGATTCGCCCGTGGATCGAAGTGGCCCGGATGCTCGGCCGCCGCGGAGTGCTCGCCACCGAGATGTACAACGCTCTCTTCAAGGCCGACAGCGTGTCGTTCGTCCGCCACTATCTCGATTACGCCTCACTCACCGACAGCGCATCAAAGATCGCCTCGCGCGACTTCCCCGGATCGGTCAAAGTGGCCTATCCCATGGTCGGATCGCTCTACGCCGAGCCGCTGCTGCGCCGTGGCGTAAGCATCATGACCGACGAATACCGCCATCGGTTCGGCTACCGCACCGACGTATTCCCGCAGCTCGCGCTTGAAAACGGCAGCTATCGCCTGCGCCACGACGGCAAGTGGCTCGGCAACCCCGACGCAGGCTCCACAGGAGGTCGCCCGGTATGGCAGACGGCCGAGGATGATGTCAACCCCGACCGTCAGATATGGCGCGTCACCTACGATCCCGCCACCGGACGCTATTCGCTTGTCAACGCAAAGGACGGACGCTACGTCAACGAGCGCGGCGCATTCACCGTCAGCGACACCTCCAACCCGTTTGACGCCGAATGGCACACATTCGTGATAGAGCGCGCCGACAACGGATTCACCCTCCGCCAGGGCGGCAATGCCGGCAAGAAATACCTCGCACCCGACTCCGACGGACTCGCTCCCGCCGAAGCTCCGGCCACCATCGAATTCATACCGGTGAAATAACATCCCGGCAACCGTCATTTCGGTTTCCCCAGCCCCAAGGCTTCGAGAAACCGCCCCTTTATGACCGGGTCGTCGAGCAGCTTGCGCAGCTGACCGATGGCTCGGTCATATTCGCTCTTGTCCTGAGCGTTCTCGTAGATGCTCTTCAGCTCTATCATAGCCAGACCGATAGCGCCCATAGTGGAGAATACCGGCAGCGGAGGGAGCGAAGGACCGTCGGCCGCCGCCACAAACAGCAGCGCGCCGCACACCATCGCATCGATCAGCGTCATGGCGAAAAGCATCACGTAGTAGCGTCCGGCCTTCTCCACCGACCGGCGAAACCCTCTCGACGTGCGCCGCACGCCCTGACGGCGAGCCTTTAAGACACCGCTGCGCAGATCGGCCAGCACCGCCAGCAGCACACACACATAATCGACCGCCACCAGCGCGGCGATCCATCCCATTCTCGTTGTCAGCACCTCATTCATCGTCTGTTCCATAGCCTGCATGATTTTTTTCTGCAAAATTACACCCGGCATGATGCCGCCTCACCCGGTATTTGTCGCATTGCTCCCGCCCGAGGCGGCCGCATCGCTCCGCCGCCGGGACTGCATCCTGCGGCCACTGCCGTCTCTTAACAAATATTTTGTCACTCGGTATCGGATTTTTTTCTATATTTGCCGTCAGGCGCATACAGCCGACAACCATCCCGGCCACGGAGCGCGAAGCAGATGATCATCGACAGAGTCTACGATTCAAGCATCAACACCAAAGTGATCGAACGGGCGGCATCGCTGCTCGACGAAGGGCGCCTCATGGCATATCCTACCGACGTGAACTACGCCATAGGCTGCCACGCACTGCGTCAGGCATCGATCGACGAACTGTGCCGCCTCAAAGGGATCGACCCGCGGAAACAGACACTCTCGGTGATATGCAACGACCTCTCGCAGGCCGCCTCCTACGCACGAATCGACAACGCCGCGTTCCGCATACTCCGGGCCAATCTGCCCGGACCGTTCACGTTCATCCTCCCGGCCTCCACGGAGCTTCCGAAAGTGTTCAAGGGTCGCCGTTCGGTAGGCATACGCATACCCGACTCACCCGTGGCGAGAGCCATAGCCGAGGCCATCGGCGCGCCGCTGCTCTCCATGACCGCCACCGATTCCGACGGAATGCCGCTCGGCGAAGCCGACGAAGTGGCCGTGGCCTACGGCGACCGTTCGCCCATAGCGATGCTCATCGACGCCGGATCGCGACGCGGCGAACTCACCACGGTCGTAGACCTCACCGACTCGCATTCACCCGAAATAATCCGTCAGGGGGCGGGACAGCTGATATGAACACCACCGCCCGCCTGCCCGACAACGACTGCATGATCACACTGCCGCCACGTCGCGAAGGGGAACCGCTACGGATACCCGACTCCACACGCCAGCTCGTCATCATCGGAGCCAACGGAGCCGGAAAGTCGCGCTTCACCTCACGCCTGGCCGAAGACCTCGGCGAGCGCACATTCACCATGTCGGCGCTCACTGCGCTCTTCGGACACCCCGACACGCCGACCGGCATCGACCGGCTTTTCGAAACAGCCTACGGACCCGCCACGCTTCGCCCGGCCGCCGACACGGAGCTTGACCGCCTGCTCGCGCTGCTGATGCACGACGAGATGCTCAATCTCATCTCCTACAAGATCGCACGGACTTCCGACGCCGACGCGTCGCTCCCGCCGACCCGCATCGACCGGTTGGTAGAAGCGTGGTCGGAAATATTTCCCGACAACAACATACTCATCGAGTCGGGACGCTTCCTCTTCAGCCGCCCCGATTCGGAAAATTCCTCAGGCTACTCGGCTCTGAAGCTCAGCAACGGCGAGAAAGCCGCCATCTACTATCTCGGAGCAGTGCTATATGCCCCGCGCGGAGCGGCCGTGTTTGTCGACTCGCCCGAAATGTTTCTCCATCCGTCGGTCATGCAGGCGCTGTGGAACATCGTGGAGGCCATGCGCCCCGACTGCATGTTTGTCTACACCACCCACGATCTGGAATTCGCCTCGTCGCGCACCGACGCCACCGTTGTGTGGGTGCGCGACTACAACCCCGTCAGCACCACCTGGGACTACGACCTGCTGACCTCGCGCCAGGGCATCTCCGACGAGATCTACATGGCCATCATCGGAGCGCGCAAACCGGTGCTCTTCATCGAGGGCGACGGCGTTCACTCCATCGACGCCAAGCTCTATCCGCTCATATTCAAGGCCTACACCGTCAAGTCGCTCGGCAGCTGCAACAAGGTGATCGAAGCCACGCGCTCGTTCAACGACCTGACCACATTCCACCACATGGACTCCCACGGCATTGTCGACCGCGACCGCCGCGACGACAAGGAGGTAGACTACCTGCGGCGGCGCAAGATCATGGTGCCCGACGTGGCCGAGATCGAAAACATACTGATGCTTGAGGAGGTGATACGCACCGTGGCCGCAAGCCGTGGCAAGGACGAGAACCGGGTGTTCGACAAGGTGCGCCACGCCGTCTTCTCGATGTTCCGCACCGACCTGCGGCAGCAGGCCCTCCTCCACACACGCCACCGGGTGAAACGCACCGTCGAATACCGCATCGACGGACGCTTCACCAACATCAACATGTTCGAGCAGCATATCAACGCGCTCGTCGACGAACTCAATCCGCGCGGACTCTACGAGAAATTCTGCCGCGAGTTCAGGCGCTACCTCGAAACGTCCGACTACCGCGCGGTGCTCAAAGTCTACAACCAGAAGTCGATGGTGCCGGGATCAAACGTGGCCGGACTCTGCGGGCTGTCAAACAAGGACGAATACATCCGCGCCATAATACGCCTTCTGCGCCAGGACGGCGCACCTGCCCGACGCATACGCCGAGCCGTCATGAAATGCTTCGGCATCGATGACGACACCGGACTTCACGACCGCAACAACGCATCAAACAGCGATAAATGAACACCATACAACCCTGGATCGAGGCTATGCGCCTGCGCACGCTCCCCGTATCGACCGCCGGAGTAATCACAGGCACAGCCTACGCCGTCCATGCCGGATCATTCGCATGGATACCCTTCACACTATGCCTGCTGTTCGCTCTGCTGGCACAGATCGCATCGAATTTCGCCAACGAATATTTCGACTTCGCAGCCGGACTCGACCGTCCGGGACGCGAAGGGCCCCGTCGCGGAGTGACCGAAGGCGACATCTCGCCCCGCTCAATGCTCGGAGCCACCATAGGCACCCTCGCGCTGGCCTGCCTCATAGGACTCGCGCTCGTGCCCATCGGAGGCCTGTGGCTCCTGCCGCTCGGCATGGTCATAGCCGTAGCCGCCGTAGCCTACAGCACCGGCCCCTGGCCACTGTCGCGCCACGGACTCGGCGAAGTGGCCGTCATTATCTTCTTCGGCATAATCCCCGTATGGCTCACGTCGTGGCTGCAGACGAGGCAGTGTTCGGCCGAGGTGATACTCGGCGGCATAGCCGTAGGGCTTCTTGCGGCCAACGTGCTGATCGTAAACAACTACCGCGATGCCGCCGACGACCGCGCCGTAGGCAAGCACACTCTCGCAGTGATACTCGGCCCCGCCACCATGCCCTGGCTCTATCTTTTCAACGGACTGCTGGCGCTCGCGCTCGTCTATCCCCAGTGGTCAGCCGCAGGTCTGCCACTCGTCCCGCCGGCCATAGCCGTAGTTGTCGCCACCATAGCATGGCTCATGACACGCCGGAGCGGATCGCGCCTCACCCCCCTGCTCGGGCTGACCGCAATGCTCCTGCTGCTCTACTCGCTGCTGTTCCTGCTGCTGCCGCAATCGGTGGCCTGACAGCCGGCACGGGGCTGCGTGTCAGCACTCCTCCCTGACGATCCGCCGCCCCGACGAAGTGTTGATGATCAGCGGCACGGTTTCGGCCGTCACCACACTCGTGTCGAGCCCGTAGGCCGAAGTGTCCGACACGCCGATATGGCGCAGTATGTCATGGAGCCGCATCAACAGAGCCGTCGCAGGGCTGCATATACTTGTCGGCGAGAATATGCGGTGGAGGATGATGAAACGGAAATCGCCCGGAATACCCTCGCGACGGAGCGACGGGTAGCCGCTGCGCAGGTCCAGATCGCCCGACGCCACCAGATCCTCCACAATCTGCCTGAGATAGACGCTTATGCGGGGAGCGACCCTGAAACCGATATGCATCGTCACCACATAAATCGTTTCAGGCACAGCCACCCTGACCGAATAGCTCAGCTCGTCGGGGCTGTCAACATGGTCGATATGCACAAACCAGTAATGGTCGGCACGCTTGGGCTGCTTGTTGACGATCGAATATATCAGTTTGCTCTCCACGAGCGCAGGATCGTCCGACCGGCTGAGATACACCAGATTGGAAGCATACTTAGGTATCTCCCTGTCGGCCTTCACAGCCGATATCGTCGCGGCGCTGTCGGCCATGCGGCGGTATTCGATAAACGAAGCGCGCCGGCGGGTGGAGTTGCGCCACACGATCATGATGCTCCCCACCACGGCCGCAATCATCAGGCTGAACCAGCCGCCATGGACAAATTTCGACAGATTGGCCACGAAAAATATCCCCTCCACGGTCATGAAAAACACGAAGAAAGCTCCGACCACGACCATATTCACCCCTCGCGAGCGCAGCCAAAAGGCAAGCAGCAGAGTGGTGGTGAGCATGGCTATCGTCACAGCCAGTCCGTAGGCCGCCTCTATATGGCTTGAATCGCGGAATATCACCACCGTCAGCAGGCATCCGGCGAGCAGACACCAGTTGACCGACGACACATAGAGCTGCCCCTTTTCTGTCGAAGGATAGTCGATCTTAAGGCGTGGCCAGAAACCGAGATTGACCGCCTCGGAGAATATGGTGAACGAACCGCTGAGCAAAGCCTGGCTTGCGATTACGGCCGCCCCGGTCGACATAGCCACACCCGGCAGGGTCATCCAATGCGGCATGACGGCATAGAACGGATTGACGCCTCCCGCGGCCTCCGAAGCATGAGTGAGAAGCCATGCCCCCTGACCGAGATAATTGAGTATGAGCATAGCCTTGACAAACATCCAGCTCGCCGTGATATTGCGGCGGCCGCAATGGCCTAAATCCGAATATAGAGCCTCGGCGCCGGTGGTGCACAGAAACACGGCTCCCATGATCATGAACCACGCCGGACTCGACACAAGCAGCTTCACGGCATACCAGGGATTGAAAGCTTTCAGCACCTCCGGACACGCCGGCAGATTGACCGCTCCGAGCACTCCGAGCATCAGAAACCATGCAAGCATGAACGGCCCGAAGCAGCGACCTATGCGCCCCGTGCCTACACGCTGCATCATGAAGATAAGCAATATCACCCCGATCACGATCGGGAGCACCGGAGTGGCTGGCGCCACGATCCGCAGTCCTTCGACAGCCGTCGTCACCGTGATGGCCGGAGTGATCACCCCGTCGGCTATCAGCATCGCCGCCCCAAGAGCCGCCACGATATAAAGCCACCCGCGGGGCTGACGCCGCAACAGAGCGAACAGAGCCAGTATGCCCCCCTCGCCGTTGTTGTCGGCACGCAGGGCTATCAGCACGTATTTCACCGTGGTCTGCAACGTCAGAGTCCATATCACGCACGATATCGCCCCGATTATGTAGTCGCTGTCGTAGCCGGGATTCACCCCCACGATAGCTTTCATCACATAGAGCGGCGAAGTGCCGATATCGCCGAACACGATACCGATCGTCACGAGCATTCCGGCCAGCGATATGCGCCGGAGCGCCGATCCGTCATATTTCCTTTCAGTCGTTCTCACATATTTCACAACGTTCATGCCACGGCTACAGTTCGTAGCCCGACGGCCGCGACATCATCCGCCACCGTTTTTTTCATTGCACCGCCGGATACTGTTTAGTAACTTTGCACGCATGATCGACTACATTTCCGAAGACACCTGGACACTTCTCGAAGAGGAAGCGCGCCGCATCAACTCGCCGGCGTTCATCGACGCCGACCCCGTACAGTTCCCGCGACGGTTCTCATCGCAGCCCGACGCCGAGATAGCCTCGCTGCTCTCGGCCACCATAGCATGGGGCAACCGCCGCATGATATGCCGCGACTGCGACCGTATGCTCGCCCTCATGGGTCACGACCCTCACGCCTACGTGATGGAGCAGGCCTACGAGGATCTGCCCGACGGCAACATCCACCGAACGTTTTTCAACCGCAACCTGCGCCACTTCCTGCGCGGACTCCACCGGATATACTCGCGCCACGCCACCCTCGAGGATTTTGCCGCCTCATGCGGAGCCACCGTAGCCGAAGCGCCGGCATGGCATCTGGTGGAGGCCATCAACAATGAACTCCGCCAGGCCAACGACGGACACGACGACTCGCGCTGCCTGCCGCTCAACCTCAAGGCAACGGCACTCAAACGTGTCAACATGGCTCTGCGCTGGCTTGTCAGGGACGACGGCATAGTCGATCTCGGACTCTGGCGGGCGCTCAGACCCTCTCAGCTGTTCATACCGCTCGACGTGCATGTGGGCAACACCGCGCGCCAGCTCGGACT
>JAIDKJ010000452.1 GCA_029051835.1 Paramuribaculum sp.
AATTCATAGCCGGCAAGCCGGGTGACCGCGCCGACAAGATGTCGGATCTCCGCAAGGTGGTTATCACCGAATCGGTGGCGCGTCAGGCTTTCGCGAGCGACGGCAAGGAGGCGGTCGGACGCACACTGCTGATCAACGACGAGCCGTGGGAGGTGGCGGGCGTGGTGGCCGACGTGTCGCCGGTGACCGACGTGGCCTACGCCCAGATATGGATACCCGTGAGCCTTACAGCGCCCACATGGGGAAACCCCAACATGGGCGACATGCGCACGCTGATAGTGCCCCGTCCGGGGCGTGACGAGGCCGTGAAGGCCGAAGTCAACCGCCGCCTGGCCGTCATAAACACCCGTCTGGCCGCCGACAGCTGCACCCTCGCTATTGCCGGAGCGCCCTACGACCATGAGCATCAGAAAGCCGACGAATACCCTAATTCGCTCCCCGACGTCGACAAAGGACGCCGCGAGCGCTGGATGCTGTTCGGCATACTGCTGCTGATCCCGGCCATCAACCTCAGCTCCATGACCCGAAGCCGCCTGCGCCGCAGAGTCAGCGAGATAGGCATACGCCGGGCCTTCGGCTGCACCCGCATGCGCATCGTAGGCGATATTCTCGTCGAAAACATGGTGATCACCCTCATAGGCGGCGTGATCGGGCTGCTGCTCTGCATAGGCTTCGGCGCGCTGCTGTTTGACACCGTCTACTCCATAGGCCGCTGGAATCAATTCGCAATGCCTGCGACGCTGTCGGCCGAAGCGCTCTTCGACTGGAGCATCGGCGCCTACGCACTGCTCTTCTGCTTCATACTCAATCTTATCAGCACCGGAGTGCCCGCCCTGCGCGCATCGCGCATCAACCCGGTAGAGGCCATAAATCAAAACAAGTGACATGAAACGCAAACTTTTACGACAGACCCTCAACGAGTGGCGCACCAACGTGTGGCTGATAATGGAGATGATCATAGTCAGCGCGATCGTATGGTATATCAACGACTATCTCTACGTGCATGTGGCCACGCGCCTCGAACCTACCGGCTTCGACACCTCGCACACATATCTGGCCGAATTCCGCTATCTGCCGTCGGGAAGTCCGCGCTTCATCGACTACGGCGAGGAGGCCACGGCACACAACCGCGCCAACCTGCGCTCGATCATCGAGGCCATACGCCAGCGGCCCGACGTGGAGGAGGTCAGCCTGTCGGCAAGCGCCGAGCCATATTTCCAGAATTTCTACGGAATGGGGCTCAACGTAGCCGATGACACCACGGAGATCTCGATCTACTACCGCCAGATCACTCCCGAGCATCTGCGCACCGTAGGCTACCGGCCGGCCGAAGGGTTCACCATCGGGCAGCTTGAGGAGGCACTGCGTCAGGGGAAGCCGCTGATGACCGAGTTTGACAGCGGTTCGCCCCATGTCAGCGGCCACCTCAGCTCCACCGATCTGCTGAACCGACGCGTGAAAAATCCGCTCGATACCTCGATGACTATAACCATAGGCGGACTGCTCAAGCCGGTGAAACGCACCAATATCGAAACGACGTACTATATCAACTATTTCGAACCGATCGACATGGAGCGGATCAATCCACAGCCCAACTACAAGATCAACATCAGGGTGAAGCCCGAAGCCGACAGCCGCTTTCTCGACAGCTTCAACGCCGACCGCGAACGGCTCTACCGCCGCGGCAACACCTACATATCGCAGATCAAACCCTACTCGCAGGTGCGCGCCGAAGCCGACAGCGACAACATGGTGACGATGCGCAAATACGTCGCCGTGATGGTGTTCATGCTGGTGAGCGTGTTTCTGGGTCTGCTGGGCACCTTCTGGTTCCGCACCCAGCAGCGCACTGCCGAGATAGCGATGCGCAAGGTCAACGGCGCCACTAACGCCTCGGTATTCCGCCGCCTCATCAGCGAAGGCCTTCTGATGCTCGCCGTGGCGACCCTTCCTGCTCTTGTGATCGACCGGCTGATCTGCCACCATGAACTCAACGCCATGTATGGCGCGCAGGGCTACTTCACAGCCGGACGTTTCGCCCTCACCGTGGCAGCCACCGCCCTGCTTATGGCTCTGATGGTGATAGCCGGCATATGGTTTCCGGCCTACAAGGCCACACGCGTCGAGCCGGCCCGCGCGCTCGCCGACGAGTGAGCACTGCGGACAGCCTCACCCATTCCTAAACCCTTTTTTCAATCCCCGAATCCTATGCGATCCATCCTACAAACCGTCACTCTGGCTGCCTGCATGGCGGCAACGGCAATGACCGCCGCCGCCCAGGACGCCGCCACCGATACGGTAAGGCTGACGCTTGACGACGCCATAGCCCGCGCACGCACCCACAGCGTCAACGCGGCCGTGGCGCTCGACGAGCTGCGCTCGGCCTATTGGCAATATCGCACCTACCGGGCCGAACTGCTCCCGGAGGTGAATCTGAAGGCCACCGTGCCATCCTACCGCAAGCAGTATTCGTCGTATATGAACTCCGACGGCACATACTCATTCGTGCGCAACAACTATCTGCAGATGAACGGCGAGCTGTCGGTCACCCAGAACATCTGGCTCACCGGCGCGCAGCTGTCGGTCAATACCTCGCTCGACTGGTTGCGCGAACTGGAGGGTGACCCCTACAACCGCTTCATGTCGATACCGGTGGCGCTGACGCTGTCGCAGCCGATATTCGGCGTCAATACCGTCAAATGGGACCGGCGGATAGAGCCGGTGCGCTACGCCGAGGCCAAGGCGGCATTCCTGACGGCTACCGAAACTGTGGCCATGTCGGCGATCAACTACTACTTCAATCTGCTCATGGCCAAGGAGAATCTCGAGATAGCCCGCCAGAACCACGCCAACGCCGCCAAGCTCTACGAGGTGGCGCGCGAGAAGCGTCAGATGGGCCAGATCAGCGAGAACGATCTGCTGCAGATGGAGCTTAACCTGCTCAATGCCCGCTCCGATATGACCGACTGCGAGTCGGAGCTGAAGAGCAACATGTTCACCCTGCGGTCGTTTCTCGATCTGGAGCCTACGGTGGAGATAGAGCCTGAGGTGCCGACACGCATCCCGGTGGTGGAGGTGACCTACGCCGACGCTCTCGAAAAGGCGCTCGCCAACAACAAGTTTGTGCGCAACCTGCGCCGCCGTCAGCTCGAAGCCGACTACGAAGTGGCCAAGGCCAAGGGCAATCTGCGCCAGATATCGCTCTTCGCCCAGATAGGCTATACGGGCACCGACCACCGCGTATCGGACGCCTACCGCCGCCTCAAGGACAATCAGGTGGTGGAGATCGGCGTCAGCATACCTATCATCGACTGGGGCAAGCGCCGCGGACAGGTGAAGGTGGCCGAGAGCAACCGTCAGGTGACGGAGAGCCGCCTGCGTCAGGAAACTATGAACTTCAATCAGGATCTGTTCATACTCGTGGAGCGGTTCTGCAACCAGCAGCAGCAGCTCGCCATAGCCGACAAGGCCTCCGAGATAGCACAGCGCCGCTATGACACCAACGTGGCCACATTCATGATAGGACGCATCTCCACCCTCGACCTCAACGACTCGCAGGTGAAGAAGGATCAGGAGCGTCAGGCCTACGTCAACGAGCTTTACCGCTACTGGTATTACTACTATCAGCTGCGGTCGATCACGCTGTGGGACTACACGCGGTCTACGGGCATCGACGCCGACATCGACCGTCTGCTCAAAAACTGACCCGCCCGCACCCGAATGACAATGGGCTGACCTCCCGGTCAGCCCATTGTCATTTACACATAGTACTTAACGTCAGTGGATTTTTATCTGAATGAAATATTAGCTTGTATGAAAAAGTTATTGCTGTAGTTCTTGTTCTTGCACTACAAAGATATGACAATTTTTCAAAACTATATAGCGATGAAAACCATGTTGTTAAACATAGTTTTTTATGATGATTTCTAAAAATAAGTTACAAACTGAAAGTTTAATCGTTTTTAGCCCGATTTTGCTTACACTTTTTAAGAGATGAGCCGTTTTTATTCAAAAAAACCTACAATTAATTTTTGTTAAACCCCGTCATGGGCGGGAGCCATCCCACCCATGCCGTAGGGATGCTCCACGGAGCATCCGACGGAGGAGAGAGGAGAGAGGAGCCATCCGGGAGGGAGAAGAGAGAGGGAGGCCAGCCGGCGGGAGGACTGGTCCTGCGGCTCATCTACGAAGATCCGCGGGGTACACGACCACAACCCCACCAAGCCGCCCCAAAGGGCGTCATGGCGGGGTTTACAAAAGTCGGTGGTCTACGACCACCCCCAAAAACGTAGGGATGCTCCACGGAGCATCCGACGGAGGAGATAGGGGAGCCATCCGGGAGAGAGGCGATCCGCCGAGGAAAGAGGGGGAGGAAAACATCAGCGAACGGGAGTGGTCGTAGACCACGCGACCTCGGTAAACCCCGCCATGGCGGCCAAAGTGCCGCCTTGGTGGGGGCAGGAGGGAATCCATTCGGCATCTTCGTAGATGAGGCCGCGGAGGAGAGAAGAGAGAGGGAGGCCAGCCGGCGGGAGGACTGGCCCTGCGGCTCATCTACGAAGATCCGCGGGAGCGCGACCATCACCCCACCAAGCCGCCCCAAAGGGCGTCATGGCGGGGTTTACAAAAGTCGGTGGTCTACGACCACCCC
>JAIDKJ010000453.1 GCA_029051835.1 Paramuribaculum sp.
CTCGGAGATGTTTATAAGTGACATGTATTAGTATCTTTTGAGGCCAAACTTTTTATATTATGATTATTTCTGACTATTTTTGCGTTCGCGTTTCGAGATGCAAATTTACGGAAATTTCCCGACACTCCTCTGTAAATCCAACGCTTATGACGCGCAATATGTTTTTCTCAACGGAACAACGCCCATGGCAATGACTAACTTAAGTGTGAATATCAACAAAGTAGCGACGCTGCGCAATTCGCGCGGAGAAAACGTGCCCGACGTGGTGCGTTTCGCCATCGAATGCGAAAAGCTCGGCGCCAACGGCATCACCGTGCACCCCAGACCCGACGAGCGCCACATACGCCGCAGCGACGTCATACAGCTTCGTCCGGCGGTGAAGACCGAATTCAATATCGAGGGATATCCCTCGCCCGAATTCATCAAACTCGTGCTGACAGTGAAGCCCGAGCAGGTGACGCTCGTACCCGACGCCCCCGACGCCCTGACATCGTCGGCCGGCTGGGATGTGGGCGCGCATCTGGAGATGCTCACCGAAATCGTTGAGAAATTCCGCGACGCCGGCATACGCACCTCCATCTTCGTTGCCCCCGATCCGGCCGTCATTAAGCTTGCCGCCAAAGCCGGCGCCGACCGGGTGGAGCTTTACACCAAACCTTATGCCGACGCCTATGCCGCCGACCGCGAAGCCGCCGTGGCTCCGTTTGTCGAAGCGAGCCGCGCCGCCCACGGATGCGGCCTCGGCGTCAATGCCGGCCACGATCTCAGCCTCGCCAATCTGGCGTTTTTCCACGAGAGAGTGCCGTATCTCAACGAAGTGTCGATAGGCCACGCGCTGATCGCCGACGCACTCTATCTCGGACTTCCGGCCACGATAGCCGCCTATCGCGAATGTCTGCGACCGGCCGCCCCGACCGAATGACCACCCCACTTACACAAGCAACCCACACCACGACATAACCAATGAGCATACTCGCATCCATCCAGGCCACCGCCGCGGCAATAGCCGACACCACGGCCACCATGGCCATAGCAACCACCGACACCATAGCCCTGCCTCAGGGCGCCGACGCCACCGCGGCCGCAGCCGATCTATCAGTGTGGCAGCTCTGCGTCGAAGGCGGACTGGTAATGATACCTCTGGCGCTTCTCGCCTTGGTGGCCATCTACGTATTCTTCGAACGCGCCATAGCCATACGCCGCGCCGCGCATGAAGACAAATCGTTCATGCAGCGCATCAAAGACTACATAATCGACGGCGAACTGGAATCGGCGCGACGTCTGTGCGCACAGACCGCCACCCCCTACGCCCGCCTGATCGACAAAGGCATAAGCCGCATAGGCCGTCCGATGAACGACGTGCTCGTGGCTATCGAAAACACCGGCAATATCGAAGTGGCACGCCTCGGCAAGGGACTCCCCTGGCTCGCCACCACTGCCGCCGGCGCTCCGATGATAGGCTTCCTCGGCACGGTGATGGGCATGGTGGAGGCATTCTACAACCTTGCCAGCGCAGGCTCGTCGGCCAACATCGACGTTCTCGCCGGAGGCATCTACGAGGCTCTTGTCACCACGGTGGCAGGTCTTGTGGTGGGCATCATAGCCCTCTTTGCCTACAACTATCTCGTGGCACGCATCAACGGCATCATGAACGTGCTGGAAGCAAAGACCATGGAGTTCATGGACCTTCTCAACGAACCCTCCTGACCACGATCCGACCATGGCACTAAAGCGTCAATACGACATGACGTCGCTCTTCTCGATGGCCTCGATGACCG
>JAIDKJ010000454.1 GCA_029051835.1 Paramuribaculum sp.
CGCGCCTCGAAGCGTCAGGGAGCCTGGATGAGCGAATTTCAGGGCGCGTTTGTCGATCCCGACGGCAAGTCGCAGCTTCCGATCGTCTACAATGTGGGCAACTTCTCGAAGCCTGCCGGCGACACTCCTTCGCTGCTGACTCTCGACGAGGTGGCTACGATGTTCCATGAGTTTGGCCACGGCCTTCACGGTATGCTGACCCGCGCCAAGCTGCGTAGTCAGGCGGGTACCAACGTGGACCGCGACTTTGTGGAGCTTCCCTCGCAGATCCATGAGCACTGGGCGCTTGAGCCTGAGATGCTCCGCACTTATGCCCGCCACTACAAGACCGGCGAGGTGATACCCGACTCGCTTGTGGCCAAGCTTCAGGCGGCGGCCAAGCACAATCAGGGATTCACTACCACTGAACTCGTAGGAGCCGCGCTGCTCGATCTGCAGTGGGGCAAGCTGACCGGCGCCGATGCGGAGAATGTCGATGTGAGCGCTTTCGAGAAGTCGGTGGCCGAGCGTCTGGGCATGCCTGCCGAGGTGCAGTTCCGCTACAGAAGTCCGTATTTCCGCCATGTGTTCGGAAGCGACGGCTATGCTTCGGGCTATTACACTTATCTGTGGGCCGAGGTGCTTGATGCCGACGGATTCGAACTGTTCAAGCAGAAGGGCATCTTTGATCCGGCTACTGCTGCTGCATTCAAGAAGTATGTTCTTGAGGCGGGCGGAACGGAGGATCCGATGGAGCTTTACAAGAAGTTCCGCGGACGCGAGCCGCGCGTTGAGGCTCTGCTGCGCAACCGTGGTCTGCTCAATGAGCAGGAGCCTGAAAACAATGATATAAACATGCCCGGCGGCAAATAAGCCGTAGGGTTCCCTATCCCTATAATACGCCGGGCGCTGCATCTGATGCAGCGCCCGGTAGCTTTTTTATGATGATGGTGTACGGATCTTCTGTGTGCGGCGATGGGGGGATGGCGGTTATTTCCTGCGGTTGCGTTCGCGGTGGCGCAGTGTGAAGTGCAGCCCTATGATGCAGGCGAGGGTGAGGCCGATTACGCCGAAGTAGAAGAGATAGTGGCCGTCGGCCAGCTCCTGTCGGCCTATGTAGGCCATTACTGCGAGATATACGAGAAGCAGGAGCGGTATGAGTGTGGAGCGTTTCATTGCTGTGGCGTTTGAGGTTGTTGTGGCATAGGCGGTGTCACTTCCGTGAGGTAGGGTGATGTTTCTGGATCGAAAAGTCCCTGCGTGAGATGACGGTAGATGACGAGGCAGGCCCATGCGTCGATGGCGGCATATTTTTGCTGCGCAGGGGTCAGTTCGGCTGCTTCCCAGTTGCTGAGGCGCTGTCCTTTCGAGATGCGCTGTCCGAACAGTATGCCGTAGATTTTCTGGAGGCTCGAGTCGGATATGCGCCACTGGCTGACGATTTTCTGCAGGTCGATGAAGCCGCGTGGCTCGAAGTCGGAGTTGCGGTGCATGACGTGGAAATCGTCTTTTAGCGAAAGGCCGACTTTGAGCGTGTCGGCATCTTCTACAAATTCCTTCATCGCGTCGGAGAATCCGAGCCGGTTGAGGCGGAAAAGGAATGATTCATCATCGGTGGACACCTGCATGAGCGCCACTTTGTTGGGGTGGCCTTTGCGGAATGACGGCTTGGTTTCGGTGTCGAATCCCACAACCGGGTAGCGCCGTATCTTGGACAGTGCTTCGGCCTCGGCCTGAGGGGTGTCGATCACTGTGATAGGCGAGGAGTATTCGACAAGCGGCATCGGTGCCAGTTGCTCCTTGGTGATGGTGACTGTTGTGTTGGCGGTTTTCATAAGACTTGGCAAAGTTACGAAAAAAAGCCGTCACCCCGGGCAAAAAAATCATGGTGTGGCTTAGACGGCGCAGCCGTGAAGCGTCGGCGATGCAGAGGCGACAAAACAAGACCCTGCGTCGGCAGTGACATTGCGTCGACGCAGGGCCTTGGATAATGGCGGGTGGATAATCACCGTGACGGATCAGAGTCCGAGATCGCGGAATGTGCGCGGGGCGGGCACTCCGGGGAGCGGTTTGCGGTCTTTGAGCTGCCGGAGCGCTTCCTCGATGGCCCTGTTGAGCTGCTGGTCTTCGCCGGCCTGTTCGCGGATGGGATCATTGTCGACAAGTATGTCGGGATCCACTCCGTGATTCTCCACAATCCATCGGCCTGTGGCGGCGTCGTAGTTGGTGAAGAACGGCACTCTGACGTCGGTTCCGTCCATATAGGGCAGGCTTCCGCTGATGCCTACGATGCCTCCCCATGTGCGGGTGCCTATCACGGTGCCGAGTTTGTTGGCTTTGAAGCTCCAGGGGAAGAGGTCGCCGTCGGATGCGGAATATTTGTTGATGAGCAGCACTTTGGGGCCGACATGCGTACCTTCGGGGATAGTGCCTACCTTGGAGGATGTGCGGCTCATGGTCAGACGGTAGGGCTTGCGCATCAGCCGCTCTATGACCATGGGCGAAATGTTGCCGCCGCCGTTGGCGCGGTCGTCGATGATGAGCGCTTCCTTGTCGAGCTGCGGATAGTAGTATCGGGCAAACTCGTTGAGTCCTTCGGGTCCCATGTCGGGGATGTAGATGTAGCCCACGCGGCCGTCGGTGGCCTCGCTGACCTTGCGGATGTTGTTCTGCACCCATTCGTAGTGATAGAGCGGATATTCGTTGTCGATCGGGCGGACTACGATCTTATGCGCTCCGTCGGCCGTCGGGCGGGAGTTGACTTTGAGTTCGGTGAGTTTGCCTGCTTTGCCTATGAGGCGGCTGTATATGTTGGGGCATCCGGCGAGGTCCACTCCGTCGATAGAGATGATGAAGCATCCCTCTTTCACGTCGAGTCCGGGCTGTGCGAGCGGCGACCGCAGCTGTTCGCTGTAGGGTGCGCCGGGGAGTATGCGGTCGATACGGTAATAGCCGCTCTTGTCGCGTGAGATCTCTGCTCCGAGGAGTCCCATCGGTATGTTTTCGGGGCGCGGCGTGTCGCCGGGATTGACGTAGGCGTGTCCGCAGGCGAGTTCGGATATCATGGCTCCGATGACGTAGTTGAGGTCGAGGCGGGTCTTGACGTAGGGCAGAAGCACTGCATACTTCTGGCGGATAGCGTTCCAGTCGACTCCATGCATATTTTCGAGGTAGAACCCGTCGCGGAAGGCGCGCCATGTTTCGTCGAAGATCTGCGCCCATTCCTGCGGATAGTCGATCACGGCTGTCATGTCGGACGTGTCAACGGCTTTGTCGAGCGATGCCTTGGCCGTAGGAATCGGCATGACGAAGATGTCGTTTCCTCTGACGAAAGTGGCGGTCTTGCCGTCGGGGCTGACCTCCATCGAGGCGCGTTCGGCCACGACCTCCTCTTTTTGTGTGGCGAGGTCAAACACCTTTGTGGATCCACCGCTGTAATACCATACGCGCTTGCCGTCGCTGTAGATGTTGGCATACCATGATGTGGGCAGTGGGAGCTTTACGATGCGTCCGGCGATTCCTTCGGGGTCGATGCGTACGGTGACGGCGCCGTCGCCGGTCTTCGTCTTGGCTTCAGAAGCCTTTTCGCTTGTCGTGGCGGCCACAGTCGGGTCGGAGGGGAGCAGCGGCGAAGGTGTGGAGGCTTCGAGCATGACAATGTAGAGGCCATCCATATTGCCGTAGGCGTGGTTCCATTCGGTACGGCTGTAAATGGGGTTGAAGTCGCGGGCGGAGCTGAATATGAGGTAGCGTCCGTCGGCGCTGAATGCCGGCGACGACGAGTCGTACCATTTGTCGGTGACGGCTGTTTCTTTGCCGGAGGCGAGATCCATCACGTAGACCACGCTCATGTTGTTGGCTCCCGATCGGGTGTAGGTGATCCAGCGGCTGTCGGGCGAGTAGGCCACATCGAAAAATTCGCCTTCGGGATTCTGTATAACCGTGCGTTTAGTGCCGCTGGCGGGATCTACCTCTACGATGCGGTTTTTACGGTCGGTGTAAAGTATGTGGCGCGAGTCGGGACTCCACTGTAGTTTTCTGATGTAGGTGTCGTTGTCCTTTGTCAGCTGGCGCGGTTGGCCCCCTTCGGCAGGCTGGAGCCATATTTCGGTTTCGCCGGTGCGGTCGGAGATATACGCTATGCTGCGTCCGTCGGGACTCCACACGGCGTTGCGCTCGTTGGCTCCGGGAGTGAGGGTGATGCATCGTGTGACTCCCTCCTTGACGGGGACGTCGAACACTTCTCCGCGGGCGGTGACGGCGAGGCGCTGTCCGTCGGGCGATGCTGAAACGGCTCTGATCAGAGATCCGGCCGGTTTGCGTGCGGTGCGTGCGAAGTTGGCCTCAGGGTTGAGCCTGATGTCGATTTTTGATGTGGTGCGTGTGGCCGGGTCGAGCTTGTAGAGATAGCCGCCTTTCTCAAACACGATTATGCGGCCGTCGGTCGACGGGAATTTCACGTCGTAGTCGGTGAAGTCGGTGACTTTTTCGGTGGTGCCGGTCAGTGTGTTGTAGACGAAGATGTTCATGGTCATGTCGCGGTCGGAGATGAAGAATATCTCGTCGCCGATCCACATGGGTATGATGTCCTGAGCCACGTTGTCGGTGATATTCTTGACTGTTGCGGCTTCGGGGTCGTAGATCCATATGTCGTCGGCCATGCCTCCGCGGTAGTATTTCCAGTTGCGGAACTCTCTCATCACGCGGTTGTAGGCCATGCGTTTGCCGTCGGGCGAGAAGCTGCAGAATCCTCCTTCGGGCAGGGGTATCTGCTGCGACATGCCTCCTTGGGGCGATATGGTCCACAGCTTGCCTTCGAATCCGTCGGAGATACGGTTGCGGTAGACGATGCTGTTTCCGTCGGGACTCCATGTCATGACGATGTTGTTGGGACCCATGCGGTCGCCGATGTCGTCGCGCGCGTTGGTGGCGGTGAAGGTCAGCCGCTGAGGGGCGCCTCCGTCCGACGGCATCAGATATACCTCGGTGTTGCCGTCGTAATGGCCGGTAAAGGCGATATGCCGGCCGTCGGGTGAGAAACGCGGAAACATTTCGTAGCCCTCGTGCGAGGTCAGCCTGCGGGCTTCTCCTCCGGTCAGCGGAGCCTTGTAGAGATCTCCGGCGTAGGTGAAGACCACCTCTTTGCCGTTGGTCGACGGAAATCTCAGCAGACGTGCTTCGTCGGGCTGATCCTTGGCTTGCAGTCCGTAGCCCGAAAAGGCTATGATGGCTGCCATAGCGATAGTTCTCATAATGTCGGTTTATTATGGTGAAAGCTTTCCGGCCGGTCATGTGCAGGTCCGGGCCGGGATAGTGATATTGTCACGCAAATGTAGCGATTTTCCGGCAGGATTTGATTATTTTTGCAGTATGAATCGAAGAAACTTCTGCAAAGCTCTTGCGGCGGTGGCGGCTATGGCGGCTGCCGCTCCGGCGGCTACTGCGGCTATGGCCGGCAGCAGCGTGCGCCGATGCCGCCTGACGGTGGTGAGGCGTACGTGGGCCGAGGATCTGCAGGCCCGTTATCTCGATGATCCCGAGTCAGGGCCGTGTCCGTTGTTGAGCCAGGGACAGTCGTGGCTGATAGATGGTCCGGTGGATGCGGGCGTGCCGCCGCGAGGCATGTGTGGCACGGCATGGGCGGCCATTGCGCCGCGGCTTGCGTCGGGCGGTGAGTGTGCCGCTCCGGCCGAGGGTGGTCCGAGGCTTCTGTCGTGTGGCGATCCCACACGCGCTGTGATATTCCGTGTGGATTACGACGAGGTCTGACCTGCGGTGGAGCTGTCGTCGCCGCCGCTGTCGTCGCGGCTGTGGCCTTTTTTGACCTGACGTGTCACGTAGTCGGTCAGGTAGACGGTGAACAGGGGGAATATGACCATACCCACTACCGGCAGCACCACATCGACAATCTTTCCGGCTACGGTGACCGGCGAAACGTCGCACCCGACGGTGGTCATGTTCATGGCCGCCCACCAGAGGGCCGTCCAGTAGGTGTCGACCTGAGGGTTGATGCCGTATTCTTCCTGAAAGAATATGAGCGAGCAGAAGTAGGTGACCATCACCATGATCACTATGTAGGAGAGAAACAGGCTCGATATGGCGTTGGACGACAGGTAGCCGATGACTATCGACATGGCCAGGGCGCCGCGTGCCAGCGGTATGAAGCGGACGAAGTAGAGTGCGGTGTCGGACATCTGTATGTCGAGCAGTCCGATTATGTTGAGGTAGGGGATGGATAGGAGCAGGAACACTATGCGGTGGGCGGTGTATCGCCAGCGGTCGGGGGCAAAGGCAAGCTCGACAAAAAAGTCGATGATGAAAAACACGCACACCCACAGCTGGAATGTCATGTAGGGGCGGCTGTTGAGGAAGTCGACATTGTTGAATGTGTCGAGCGAGATCCATACGATGAGCAAAACCGAGAGCAGCAGCACGAGGGTGTTGAACAGACCTGTGATGATGCTTTTCTCTCTTGCTATCCTGTGCAGACGCTTCCAGTTGGAGGCCGTGACAGGGGCGGGAGCGGGTTGGTGTAGGTTGTCGGCCATTGTTGAAACGTTTTTCATTCTTAACATCGGCCGATAGCGAAAAGTTTTATACATTTGCAGACAGTAATAATCAATATCCTAAAAACTTTTGACTCCAATGAAAAAACTCCTGAGATCATCATTAGCTTTGATCGCGCTCGGCGCTTTTGCAGCTCTCACATCGATGACTGTCTCCCGACAGGGGGGCGCAACTCCGGCTTCGGTCGATACGATAACCGTGACCGGGTCGTATCTCGACCGACCGATGAAGGTGACTGTGGCTGTGCCGGAGGGCTATGGCGACGATACGACGCGTTATCCGGTGATATATCTGCTCAACGGGCATGGCGGCAATTACCGCAACTGGCCGCGTCTGGTGCCGGTGGACAGCATAGCCACACGCTATCAGGCTGTGGTGGTGTGTCCGTCGGGTTTCAACAGCTGGTATTGGGACAGCCCCGTGAAGCCGGGAATGCAGATGGAGAGTTTTTTCATTAAGGAGCTTGTGCCGGCAATAGATTCGATGTACCGCACCATACCGAAGGCCGGAAGCCGTGCCATCACCGGATTCAGCATGGGTGGTCACGGGGCTTTGTGGCTCGCCATACGCCACAGCGATGTGTTTGCAAACGCCGGAGCTACTTCGGGCGGTGTTGATATCATGCCGTTTCCCACCAACTGGGGTATGTTTGAACTGCTCGGCAAGCAGTCGGAGAACAGGGAGCGGTGGAAACGCCACACTGTGATGAGCCTTGTGGATTCGCTCAAGCCGGGTCAGATAAATATGATTTTCGACTGCGGTACGGAGGATTTCTTCTATAAAGTCAACTGCAATCTCGACAGTGCGCTCAACGCCAGGCGCATTCCGCACGTGTATCTTACTTCGCCCGGCCAGCACAACGGCAAGTATTGGGAGCGTTCGATATATCCTCAGCTTGATTAGTTCGAGCGTGTGCTGCAACGATAA
>JAIDKJ010000455.1 GCA_029051835.1 Paramuribaculum sp.
CCACCCTTTTTTTTTACTGCTAGGGCGTCCACCGAGTTCTACACGCGGAAGATCGTGGGCAGTGGCAGTTGTGTATAAGAGAAATGGGAAGAGGTGTTCGAACGGAGCGGTCTGGCCGAGAAACTGCGTGAGCTGAACGAACTGCAGAGCGATGGCGGGGATGTGATGATGGTCACTTTTTCCAGACTCAAGAATTTTCCGTTTTTTTCGGATCCGGCCAACTGGTTTCTGATGTTTGACAAGGATCATTCGTCGATCAGTTTCTTCAACGCTCCCGAAGCCGACGCTCTCAAAGAGCTTGTGGCTGAAATGCCGTATCTATGCGATAGCGACAAGTATTCGATGATGCTGTCGATGAACAGCATCCCCGAGCAGCAGCGGGCCATGATGATGCAGCAGTTCAAGGCCGGCAATATCAATTTCGCTGAAATCAATGCGTCGTCGCTTCGGCCGGAAGCCGAAAGGGCCGAGGGCGAGGTGAACAGGTATATACAGAATCTTTACAGGTTTTTCAATCTTTTCAGGCGTAAGAACGAATTTGCCAATCCGTTTGCAGAGTTTATCAATCTGCCGGAGATGGATGAGTTGTCGGAGTGGTTTGACGAC
This sequence comes from Paramuribaculum sp., assembly GCA_029051835.1. Taxonomy (GTDB): domain Bacteria; phylum Bacteroidota; class Bacteroidia; order Bacteroidales; family Muribaculaceae; genus Paramuribaculum. The sequence goes on from JAIDKJ010000455.1 coordinate 607, forward strand.
ACGGTGTTCGTGCGCGAAACGGCTGAGTTTTATTTCAAGCGCGGATATTACGGGGCGGCTCTCGCTATGTTCGGCAAGCTGACAGAAAGTGACGGCGCGGGACACGACCAGTGGCAGGTGTATCAGAAGGCGGGCTACTGTCTGCAGAAACTCGGACGGATCGAGGAGGCGATGACGATGTATGGCCGCAGCGAACTGACCGCTCCCGACAATGTGTGGACTCTCCGCCGCATGGCTCAGTGCAGCCGTATGCTCGGACGCAACGAGAAGGCTCTGGAGTATTATCGCCGCATATCCGCAATACAGGCCGCCGATCTGCTGACGACGCTCAACATAGGCATGTGTCTGATGGAGCTATGCCGGTTTGAAGAGGCCATGAAGGAGTTCTTCAAGGTGGAATATCTCGATGAGAATTCCGACAGGGCATGGCGTCCGATAGTGTGGTGTGCGTTCAGGATGGGAGATATGGTCAAGGCAAGAGCTTACAGCGACCGAATACTTGCATCGTCGCCCAAAGCGGAGGATTATCTCAATGCCGGACACATAGAGCTTGCCGAGGGAATGCCACGCAAGGCGGCGGCACTCTATCTCAAGGCGGCGGCACAGCCGGGAAAGGACTCGCAGTGGTTTCTCAAGGCCATGAATGATGATGGCGACGCTCTCAGAGCGGCAGGCGTGGATGATATACTCAAGGCAATCGTAATAGAGGAAATAGTATGAACGGAGATATTTTCAAACGTCCATTCGACACCCCTTTCGGTGCGGTGGCGTTCGACAGGATAACCAATGCCGACTATCTGCCGGCGTTTGAAACAGCCATCAGGCAGGCATGGGACGAAGTGGAGGCAATACGCGACAATGACGAGGCGCCGACTTTTGCCAACACTATCGCTGCACTGGCAAGAAGCGGTGAGATGCTTGAGCGTGTGGCCGGAGCCTTCTTCCCGCTGACATCGGCCTGTACGGACGATGAGATGATGGATATATCCGTGAAGGTATCCGAGATGCTGACAGAGCATTCGGTCAGAGTGAGCCTGGACGAAAAACTGTGGCAGCGGATCCGCTGCGTGCACGATGCGCCGGAGGCGGCTACACTCGAAGGAGAGGACCGGATGCTGCTCAAAGACACTTACGAGAAGTTTGTGAGATCGGGCGCATTGCTCGAGGGCGCTGACCGCGACGCCTACCGAGAGGCGAAAAAGGAGTTGTCGCAACTGTCGGAACAGTTTGGGCAAAATCTCGTAAAGGAGAATGCGGGAATGAAGATATATCTTGGCGCCGATGATCTTGCCGGCCTCCCCGACAGGCTTGTCGAAGAGGCTGCCGAGAGAGCCGAGTCGGAGGGCAGGGCGGGAGAGTATTGTTTCAAGCTTGACTTCCCGGTCTACAACACTTTTATGTCGCACTCTTCCCGGCGTGATCTCCGCGAGAGGTTTTTCAGAGTCTATTCGTCGCGCAACAGTTCGGGCGAGTATTCCAACATAGCCATTGTAGGCCGTATGGCATGGCTCCGCCTGAAGGTGGCGCGGCTGCTCGGATATGAAACGTATGCCGACTATGTGCTGGCCAACAAGATGGCGCGCACCCGCGGCAATGTCGACACCCTTCTGAATCGGCTGAAGGAGGCTTATATGCCTGTACAGCACAGTGAGGTGGCCGCCGTCGCCGATTTCGCCCGCGCGACAGAGGGTGACGATTTCGTGATGCGGCAGTGGGACTATGCCTATTACAGCCGCAAGTATCGCATGAGCCGTTTTGATTATGATCCGGAATCAATGAGGCCATATTTCAAGCTCGACACTACGGTGAAGGGGGTGTTCGGTCTGGCACGCATGCTTTACGGAATCGAATTTGATGAGCGCCACGACATCCCGGTATATCATCCCGACGTGAAGGTGTATGAGGTGAAGGATAACGACGGCAGTCATCTCGGACTGCTGTATATGGACTTTTTCCCGCGCGACGGCAAACGGACCGGGGCATGGATGACCGATTTCAGAGAGCAGTCGATGCTTCCCGACGGGCAGGATGTCAGACCCCATGTCAGCATAGTGACCAACTTCACACGTCCGACCTCGTCGACTCCGGCTCTGCTGTCGCCCAATGAGGTCAATACGCTGCTTCATGAATTCGGCCATGCTCTACAC
>JAIDKJ010000456.1 GCA_029051835.1 Paramuribaculum sp.
AGGGCGCTTAGCTCAGCTGGTTCAGAGCGTCTGCCTTACAAGCAGAGGGTCGGGGGTTCGAATCCCTCAGCGCCCACCAAGACTTATCAGAGTCATGACAATTCCCATGTTGATGCAGCATGGGATTTTTTATTTGTATGAAAACCGATATCGACATATCTGAGGCTCTGTCGCTCGCATCGGAGGGCAGGGTAGAGGAGGCGGTCGCCATGCTCGGCGATGTGGCGGCCTCGTGTCCCGACCGCGACGATGTTTTCTTCTGCAGGGGCAAACTGTTGTGGAAACTCGGCCGACGGGCCGAAGCTACATCCGACTACATCAGGGCTGTGGCGATAAATCCTGAAAGCCCCGCGGCGAGAGCGCTTGAAATGGCGCGCGATGTGGAGAGTTTCTTCAACCCCGATATTTTCAATCCGTAATACTGACACGACTGACGCCTTGCGTTGTGATATTGCAGGTTTCAGAACAGCGAGAGCTGTCGGCTTTGCCGGCTGGCTGAAGTTGTGGCGCCAAACATCAGGTGGAGCTCCTCCACCCATCCCTGTGTGCCGTTGCGCAGTCGCAGGCTTGTCATTCCGATGATGCCGTTGATGGCCCGCTTGATGTATTCTATCACCTGGTTGAGATCCGAAAGTCCGCTTATGCGCAGATTCGCTACGTTTCGGCCGCGCTGCGTCAGGCTTGCTATTATCACGTCGGAGGAGTTGATGCGTTTCATAATGCTTTGCGTTTGTTTTCTGACGCAAAGTTACCGACAGGGGTGTGCGAAAACGACGCACACCCCTGTTAAAGATTGTATGAAGCCTGTGTTTTTTAGAAGATTGTCAGTCTTCCGAATAGTGTCGGAGCACCCGCCTGTAGGAATTGAATATTTTCGATTTGCTGACGAAGCCTACGTATGTGCCGTCGGCTTCAACCACCGGCAGGTTCCATGCGCCGGTATCGTCGAAGGTTTTCATCACCTGCTCCATGCTTTGCCCTATCACAACCCGTCCGGGGGGCATGCTCATGAACTTGTCGACGTACATGCGCCGGTAAAGATCCGGGCGGAACATGATGTTGCGTATCTCGTCGAGTAGCACCACTCCCTGAAGCCGCCCCTCTTTGTCGAGCACGGGATACAAGTTGCGGTTGGAGCGCGAGATCACTCCCACCATCTCCTTCAGGTTCATGTTGGTGCTGACCGGCATGAAGTCGGTT
>JAIDKJ010000457.1 GCA_029051835.1 Paramuribaculum sp.
CGGGGGCCCCGGCGACTGGGTGGCCACTTCCGGACTGATTGTCGACCCCGAATACCGCCATCTCGGACTGGCAAAACGCATCAAGGAGAAGACCTTCGAGCTTGCACGACAGAGATTCCCCTACGCAAAGATATTCAGCATCACCACATCCCTTCCGGTCATGAAGCTCAATTCACGCATGGGCTACATGCCGGTGACGTTCTCCGAGCTCACCGACGACGCCGAATTCTGGGAAGGATGCAAGGGATGTGTCAACTACGACGTGCTGCAGCGCAACGACCGCAAACGCTGCCTCTGCACAGGCATGCTCTTCGACCCCGCACAGCCCATGCCCGAAGAACCCTCAAAAGCCACACCCTACATGATGCTGCTCCGCAACAAAATCGGCAAGATACTGCATCTCAAGTAAGCCGATGCGCTGACAGACATCCCCCATATCAACCAACCATATGATCGGCTCATTGCACAGCAAGAAACCGGCTACCGCATAAAATATCATCGTTTAACTTTCAACAGACACCTATCCAGCTATGAGCAAGAAAAAAGTGGTGCTGGCTTTCTCGGGAGGCCTCGACACTTCATTCGCAGTCAAATATCTTACCGAGGATCTCGGTTATGAAGTACACACAGCCATCGCCAACACCGGCGGATTCAACGACGAGGAACTCGAAGCGATCGCCGACAAAGCCAAACGTCTCGGCGCGGCATCGCACGCCTCGCTCGACATCACCAAAGACTACTACGACCGCAGCATACGCTACATGGTGGCCGGAAACGTGCTCCGCAACGGCACATATCCCATCTCCGTCAGCTCCGAACGCATATTCCAGGCCATAGCCATAATCGAATACGCCAAGAAGATCGGCGCCGACGCCGTGGCACACGGATCGACCGGTGCCGGCAACGACCAGGTGCGCTTCGACCTCACATTCCAGATACTCGCACCGGAGATCGAGATCATCACGCCCACACGCGACATGACACTCACCCGCGAATATGAGATCAACTATCTGCGCGACCATGGATATGTGGCCGACTTCACCAAACTGGAATACTCCATCAACAAAGGACTCTGGGGCACAAGCATCGGAGGAAAGGAAACGCTCCACTCCGAGCAGACTCTCCCCGAAAGCGCATATCCCTCGCAGCTTGAGGCACAGGGCGAAGAGGACATCACCATATCATTCGAGCAGGGCGAGATCTCGGCTGTCAACGGCAAGCCGTTTGCCGACAAAGTAGAAGCTATCCGCGAAGTGGAGCGCCTCGGAGCGCGCTACGCAATCGGACGCGACATGCATATCGGCGACACCATCATCGGCATCAAGGGACGCGTAGGCTTCGAGGCCGCAGGACCGATGCTCATCATAGCCGCCCACAAGATGCTCGAGAAGCACACGCTGACCAAGTGGCAGCAATACTGGAAGGATCAGGTGGGAACATGGTACGGAATGTTCCTCCACGAAGCGCAGTATCTCGAACCGGTGATGCGCGACATCGAGGCGATGCTCCTGTCGTCGCAGCGCAACGTCAGCGGCACCGTGACCATACGCCTGCGCCCCTACAGCTACACGCTCGTGGGTGTCGACTCGCCGTTTGACCTCATGAAGACCGACTTCGGCGAATACGGAGAGGTCAACAAGGCATGGAGCGCCGACGATGTCAAGGGCTTCACCAAGATACTTGGCAACCAGATGAAAATATACCACAACGTACAGCGCCGCAACGGCAAGGACGAATGAAAGCGGGAATCATAGGCGGAGCCGGATACACGGCCGGAGAGCTTATACGCCTGCTCATCAACCACCCGGAAGTGGAGATCGGATTTATCCACTCCACAAGCCACGCCGGACAGCCGGTCAGCTCCGTCCACGAAGGACTGCTCGGCGACACCGACCTGAACTTTGCGGCCGACTTCGATCTTGAAGCCGTCGACGTGCTGTTTCTTTGCCAGGGACATGGCAAAAGCACACAGTTCTGGGCCGAACACCCGCTGCCCGACACACTGCGGGTCATAGACCTCGCACAGGACTTCCGCGACGAATCGGCCGGATATGTCTACGGACTGCCCGAGCTGCAACGCCAGCGCATCAGCGAGGCACGTCTGGTGGCCAATCCCGGATGCTTCGCCACAGCCCTACAGCTGTCGATGCTCCCCCTTGCCGCCGCCGGACTGCTCCCCGACCGCATCAGCGTCAGCGGAGTGACA
>JAIDKJ010000458.1 GCA_029051835.1 Paramuribaculum sp.
ACTATGCGGCGCCGGTCAAGAAGGAGGGGCCGAAAAGCCTCGACGAGGTTGATCCGCAGCTTATCGACACGTTCAACAAGCTCGGCATACCTCTGCAGGAACAGAAACAGCTTGCCGGAATGGCCGTCGACGCCGTGATGGACTCCGTAAGCGTCAAGACCACCCACCGTCAGCTACTTGCCGACAAGGGGGTGATATTCTGCTCCATATCGGAGGCGGTCAGGGAATATCCCGATCTGGTGCGCCGCTATCTCGGATCGGTCGTGCCGGCATCCGACAATTTCTTCGCGGCTCTCAACTCGGCAGTTTTCTCCGACGGATCGTTTGTCTACATCCCCAAGGGTGTGCGATGCCCTATGGAACTGTCGACCTACTTCCGCATCAACGCCAAGGGCACCGGTCAGTTTGAGCGCACCCTTATCGTGGCCGACGACGATGCCTACGTCAGCTATCTCGAAGGATGCACAGCCCCGATGCGCGACGAAAACCAGCTTCATGCGGCAATAGTGGAGATCGTGGTTGAGAACCGCGCCGAAGTGAAATATTCGACAGTCCAGAACTGGTATGCGGGCGACCGCGACGGCCGCGGCGGCATCTACAACTTCGTCACCAAGCGCGGACTGTGCCGCGGACGCGACTCCAAGCTGTCGTGGACACAGGTGGAAACAGGATCGGCCATCACGTGGAAATATCCGTCGTGTGTGCTTGCCGGCGAGGGCGCCACAGGCGAATTCTATTCGGTAGCCGTCACCAACAACCATCAGCAGGCCGATACCGGCACGAAGATGATACATCTGGCGCCCAACACACGCTCGACAATCGTCAGCAAGGGCATATCGGCCGGACGGAGCCAGAACTCCTACCGCGGCCAGGTGAAAGTGGTGGCCTCGGCTCACGGATGCCGCAACTACACGCAGTGCGACTCCCTGCTGCTCGGCCCCGACTGCGGCGCACACACATTCCCTTATATCGATGTGATGAACGACAGCTCCGTAGTGGAGCACGAAGCCACCACGTCGAAAATCAACGAGGAACAGATTTTCTACTGCAACCAGCGCGGCATACCCACCGAGGAGGCCGTGGGGCTTATCGTCAACGGCTACGCCAAGGAGGTGATGAACAAGCTGCCTATGGAATTTGCCGTCGAAGCTCAGAAGCTTCTCCAGATCTCACTCGAAGGGAGCGTGGGATGACCGACACTCTATCATAACCGAACAAAAAAATTGCCAAAATGAGCAAACTTCTTGAAATAAAAGGACTCCACGCCTCGGTCGAGGGCAAGGAGATAATACGCGGACTCGACCTTGAGATCGGCGCCGGCGAGGTCCATGCCATAATGGGGCCGAACGGCTCCGGCAAGAGCACCCTCTCGGGAGTGCTGGCCGGCAACCCCGCCTACCGCGTCACCGGAGGCAGTGTCAGCTTCCACGGCGTCGACCTGCTGGCTCTCTCGCCCGAAGACCGCTCACACGAAGGTCTGTTCCTGTCGTTCCAGTATCCGGTGGAGATTCCCGGAGTGTCGATGACCAACTTCATGCGCGCGGCCATCAACGCCAAACGCAATTA
>JAIDKJ010000459.1 GCA_029051835.1 Paramuribaculum sp.
TGTAATTATGCTCTCGGCCCTGTGTTCCAGGGTATGGCGGCATGGATGAGTTTTCTGTTGCAGACCGGCATACTGACGTTCCTGATATTGCTGTTCGGCGAGATTCTGCCCAAGCTGATAGCCAATTCCGACAATATGCGCTGGATACGGTTTGCTTTTGGCGGCGTGAAGCTGCTGATGGCCGTTTTCAGCCCTATATCGTCGCTGCTCGTGAGGGGTTCGACGATCGTTAACCGCGTGGTGGTGAAAAAGGAGAGCGATGTGACTGCCGAGGAGCTGTCGCAGGCTCTTGAGATAACCGATGTGACCGCCGGCGACGAGAAGGAGATGCTTGAGGGTATCCTGAAGTTTGGCGACAAGACGGCCAACGAGGTGATGACTCCGCGCGTGGATATGACGTGTGTCGACCTGTCGTCGGATTTCGACGAGGTGATGTCGACTGTAGTGGAGTCGGGCTATTCGCGTCTGCCGGCCTGCGACGGTTCGCAGGATGACATAAAGGGTGTGCTTTATGCCCGCGACCTGCTGCCTTATATCGGCAAGGATTCTTCGGGTTTTGACTGGCGAACGCTGCTCCGCGAGCCGTATTTCGTGCCTGAGGCGCGTTCGATCGACGATCTGCTGGAGGATTTCCGCCGCCGTCACATACATATGGCGATAGTGATCGACGAGTTTGGCGGCACACAGGGACTGGTGACTCTGGAGGATGTGCTCGAAGAGATCGTGGGTGACATCAACGACGAATATGACGAGGATGAGAAGACCTACCGGCGTCTGCCCGACGATACGTTTATCTTCGAGGGCAAGACTCTGCTTGGCGATTTCTTCCGTGTGACCGATCTGGATGAGGCTGATTATGCCGATGTAACGGCCGACTGCGAAACCCTGGCGGGTATGCTTCTGGCCATAAAGGGTGACTTCCCGAAGGAGAAGGAGCCGATGGTCTACGGCCGGTGCCGATTCCTTGTGCTTGAGATCAACGGTCACCGTATCGTCAATGTGAGGGTGAAAGTGATGCCTGAAGAGGTGGCTCCTCAGGAGGAGGCATGATCCGGACTCTGGCATGTGTGGCTGTGGCGGGGATGCTCGCCGTGTCGTGCGGCCGTAGCGGCGGCGACAGCGGAGTCACGCCTCGTCCGCGGGCATATCCGCGAATCAGCATCGCCGAGCCTGACTACAGGCGTGCCGACTCTTTGCCGGCGGGGTTTGCCGTCAGCAGCCGCGCCACAGCGAGGCTCGGCGGAGCAGGCGACAGCCGCTGGCTGACTGTCACATATCCTGATTATGGCGGGGCGGAGCTGCATCTGACGTTCACGGTGTCGGACAATGCGGATGCCGTGGTGGCTAACCGTCTGGAGCGGATAGCCCTGAACGCGGGTCAGGCGAGCCTTTCGGTGAGCGATACGACAGTAGGGGGAGGGATGACAAGCATCAGGTTTTTTCGCTGCGACGAGCCGTCGGTGACTCCGTTGCAGATGATAGCGCGGCGCGGCGCGTTGACGGTGAGCGGCGCGCTGACCGGTTTTGACTGCAAGGCTTCGCCCGACAGTCTGGCTCCGGTGCTCGACGCCGTGGCGCGGGATTTTGCGGCCGGGATGGATTCGACGACAAACGTGACAGACAAC
>JAIDKJ010000460.1 GCA_029051835.1 Paramuribaculum sp.
AAGGCCCGTCAGTGAGGCGAGGCCATTTACCCTCAGTACTGCGTGCCCACTGATTGCCAAAGCATACTTTACGCGACAGATAGCCCTGCTCGGGATTGAAATTCTCAAGAAAACTGTGAGCACGTTTATACCACGTGTCGGTCTGTGGACGCATAAAGCTTGCAATCAATCGCCACTCCTCATCGTCTGTAGCATAGAAATAGGCGGTATAGGTGGTATTGCCATTCCCGTCCGGCCTAACCCGCATCAGGAATCGATATGTCTGACCCGCCTTCCACGGATACCGCAGATAACTCTGTCCGCCCGAACCTTCATTGCCGAACTCTCCTATATGTACGTCTTTTCCTCTCCGGAGCAACTTTATTTTCTGGTCGTCAGGGATATCCTCCGGATTCTGAGTGTCAAATGGACTCCATACGGAGAAAAGTATGCGACGTTCTGTCGGGGAGTTGTATTGCATTCCGAAATATCCCTCACCGAAACCTGCAGCCATATAATAGCTATGCCTGGTTTCGCCTTCCTCGGGCACTGTCACTTCATTGTAGAACCATTCGGTATCACCCTCAGGCAGCTTATACGCCAAATGCACTGAAGGGCCTCGGCGTCCCCAATAGTCAGAAAAATCTTTTACATAATTACTTTTTCCCGTGACATTGTCTACCACCAGATCCTTGATTTCTCCGAAGTCATCACCACGCTTTGACACACCTTGCATGTCAATACGCACATACCCGGCCTGCCGTATGTCGATACTCCCCACCGGAACACGGGCATAGGAATCCGACTGCAGCCTGACATTAAAACTCTTCTTGCCATAGCTGATTTTTATCTCGGAATCACCCTTGGCATACAATGACAGGCCAGCCGTTGTCGGCTGATGCACGTAAAAGTAAACACTTACTACTGTTTCAGGATCTGTCCACTGCGCTATCCCGTTTTCTGTAACTTGCGCGCCCCCGTGCTGACGGGTCACATATCCATTGCCTGACAATCCTACAACAAGTTGTTGAGACTGTGCCAACAAACAGACAGACAACAGAAACACCTGCAAAATCGCTTTTTTTATCATATCTACTGTTTTGGTTATAGACAGTTTTACAACCGGTCGCATCCGGTTTTGAATGTGAATTCTTGAATACTATCGTCAATTGAGGCCTGCAAGCCTGCAAAAGCCAGATTCTGGTTGTCGCGTTCAAGACCTGTGAAGCCGGTCTTGTATTTCGACCCTCAAAGTTACACAAAAAAGAGCAAGCTGCCCGCATAAAAGACCTGTCGACTCATAAAATTTCACTACCTTTGTGGAAACAACTAATCTACCTGATAAATCCACATGAAAAAAGCAGCATTACTCGGGCTGGCTGTCGCCACGGCACTCGGAGCCGGAGCGCAGACCTTCACCGAATGGCACGACCAGAAGGTCAACGAAGTGAACCGCGCGCCGATGCACAGCGCCTACTTCGCCTACGAAAGCAAGAAGGCCGCTGAGGCTGGAGTCAAGGAATACTCAGCCAACTTCATGACCCTCAACGGGCCGTGGAAATTCAACTGGGTGAAGGACTACAATTCGGGTACCACCGAGTTCTTCACCAAAAACTTCAACGACAAGGGATGGGACACCCTTGAAG
>JAIDKJ010000046.1 GCA_029051835.1 Paramuribaculum sp.
CAATTTCCAGGGTGCAAAGGTACGAAATAAAGTAGACTAAGGAAAAAATATTGGTATAAAAAATTCTAAATCCTTTTAATATAAATATAATACGTCCGATCACGTAAAGTGTGGCCCCTATCCATAGCATTATGGTGGTGAGTCCCGGATTGAAGAGGAGGGCAAGGGCCGGGAGCAGGAGGGCGAGGGCGAGAAGCGCCTGCGATGCGTTGAGGCCGCGCAGCCACTGGCTCCGACCCGAAGGGGTGCTGAATACATATCCGGTTATGCTGTAGGCTATAAGCTGCAAGCCGTAGATGCCGGCGGCAAAGAGTGTGCAGATAGCTGTGGAAATGAATATGCCGGGATAATTGTCGGAAAATATTCGCCAGGCTCCGGCTATGAGTATTCCTTCGGCGAGGAATAGCGTGACGAGGAGTCCGGCTGTGACGAGCGATTCGTTGACGGTATGGTCGTCAAAAATGTTGGAATGCTCTCTGACCGTAAGCAGATCCTTGAAAAATGTCTTGATGAATATCGAATGGTTGCGGGTGAAGAAGGCTATGGCGCAGAATATGGCTATCACCATGGCCATGACGCCGCTGTCGTAGCCCGGAAGCATCTGGCGCGGCTCTCCGGGCAATCCTTCTGCGTAGGATGTGGCCGACGAGGTCATGCGGAGCGATATGTTGTCCGACGGGGCTTCGCTTTCGATGCATACTTGTGCAAACGGCCATCCTTCGACCGCTGCCGTGGCCTGTGAGGCTATGCTGTCGGGTGTCGGCGACTCGGCTATCGAAGCCGGTCCGAAGGGCACTATGAATACGCTGTCGTCTTCCACTATATATTATATATGTTTTCGTCGGTGGCGGAATTTATGCCTCAGAGAGGCTTTTTTCCACTGCTTCTTCGGGGGTCGATGCCACCTGCCAGAGATTATGGCTTCCCTGACGCATGAAACGCTTTTCGATTGTGCGCTCAAGCATCGCTATCAGCGGATCGTAATATCCGTCGGTGTTAAGTATGGTTACATTGCCGTCGTAGAGTCCGAGCTGACGCCATGTGATTATTTCAAGAAGTTCTTCAAGGGTGCCTACTCCTCCCGGAAGCGCTATGACGGCACGGCTCATCGAGGCCATGGTGTGTTTGCGTCGGTGCATGTCGGGGGTGGATATCATGCGTCCGAGCGCTGGATGCTGCCATTGGCGTTCGACCATGAACTCAGGGAGCACGCCTATCGTAAGGCCCCCTTTGGAGTTGGCGCCCTCTATGGCTTCGGCCATCAGGCCGCCGCGTCCGCCTCCGCATACGAGCGGACACCCTGCCACGGCTATCAGCTGCCCGGTGAGGCGGGCGGCTTCCTTATATATTGGGTCGATACGGCTGCTTGACGCTCCGTAGACGCATATCGCGTCGGTGATGCTTTTTTCCATGATTTGCTTATCTGATTGCAAAGTTACAAAACCTGCGCCTTATAATCAAATTATTACATCCGTTAGAAAGCGGCTTTTCAACAGCCCGCCGAAGGCTCGAAAATCGCGAAAAACAAAAAAAATCACGAAAAAGTGAATTTTTTTGCTGAAATATTTGGAGGAATCAAAATCTCGTATTAACTTTGCACTCGCAAAACAGCGGTAACGCGCTGTGAAGCTCTCACCCAGAACCGGGTTTCCGGTGCGGTAGTTCAGTCGGTTAGAATACTAGCCTGTCACGCTAGGGGTCGCGGGTTCGAGTCCCGTCCGCACCGCAGAGGAGAGAGGAGAATGAGTAATTGTTGAGCTTAGGCCCACGTTACTCATTCTTTTTTTGTATACTTTTCGTAGCGGGGATGTGCCGACAGTTGTCGGGCCATAGGTGATGCAGTGGGTGCAGGAGTGTTATAAGGGTGTGTTTTTATCCATATTGTAGTGTCGTGTGTTCGGTTATCCGCGGGGTGGAAATTGTAGCGTATGTAATTGTGCTGTCTGTCCCCGGCTTACTTATAACAAAGCTTTCGTAGTGGTTTGTTTATGGAATTATGTTGTAATTTTGCACTGCAAAATCGTTTCAACGATGTCGGTAAATGTAAAAGCTGCCGGAAAGGTCGATATGATCAACGGACCTCTGGCCGGAAAGATTTTTGTTTTCACTCTGCCACTCATTGCGAGCGGCATCCTCCAGCAGTCGTTCAATGCTGTCGATGTAGCTGTCATTGGCCGCTACTCTACAAGTCAGGCCATTGCAGCTGTGGGCAGTAATGGTCCGATAATTAGCATAATGGTCAATCTGTTTCTCGGTATAGCTGTGGGAGCCAATGTGGTGATAGCCAACTACCTCGGACAGAAGCATCATCAGGCAGTCAGACGGTCGGTGTCGACAGTGGCCGTCGTAGCGCTTCTGTCGGGAATGGTTTTGCTGCTGCTCGGCACGCTTCTGGCGAGGCCTATACTTGAAGCTATTTCCACTCCGCCCGACGTGATCGATCTTGCCACCCGTTATCTCCGCATATATTTTTACGGCATGCCGTTCTCGATGATCTACAATTTCGGATCGGCCATAATGCGTTCGGTGGGCGACACGCGCCTTCCGTTTTATTCGCTTCTTGTCGCTACGGTGTGCAATCTGGTGCTCGACTGGGTATTTGTGGCTCTGCTTGGCATGGGGGTCGACGGCGTGGCTTGGGCTACGGTCATATCCGTTGCGGTCAATGCCATGATCATACTCTTTTTCCTGATGCGGGAGCCTGATCCGGTGACGCTGCGTCTGAATCTGCGTCGACGCGATTTCTCCACGGCCGATTTCCGCAAAATGCTTCAGATAGGCATTCCGGCCGGATTGCAGGGAATGGTATTTTCCATTTCTAATATTTTCATCCAGTCGGCAATCAATAGTTTTGGCTCGGATGCTGTGGCCGGATCAGCCACTGCGCTGACCTACGAGGCCTACTGCTACTATATTGTAGTGGGGTTCAACGCTGCCGCCATAGCGTTTACCGGACAGAACTATGGCGCCGGCAGGCTCGACCGTTGTCGCAGGGTGGGGGCTATATGCATGATGATGAGTGTCGGTCTGTGTGCTGTCGCAAATATTCTTATCGTGTGGCAGGAACAGTTTTGTATCGGCGTTTTCACATCCGACCCGCAGGTGGCGCGATATGCCATGGTGCGGTTCCACACCGTGCTTCTGTTTCAGTCATTGGCGAGCAGCTATGAGGTTGCCGGATCATACGTGCGCGGTTTCGGACGTTCGGTGACGCCGATGGTGCTGACCATTTTCGGCACATGCGTTTTGCGTCTGGCATGGGTGTATACCGTGGCGCGCACTCATCACACTTTTGAGGTGCTGATGATGATATATCCGATCACGTGGGTGATCACCGGGGCGATGGTCGTGGTGGCTGCTCTTATCTTGCAGCGGCGTCTGTCGCGTGGTGGCGGAGCGAAGAGCGATCCTGTCGTGTCGCGCTGACGGCGTTTTTGCATTGTGCTTTATGGGGAGCTGTGTTTTTTCGTTTTCGAGAGTAAAATATTTCCGTATGATTCTTTTGATCAGCCGTTTTATTTTATTCTCGGCCACTTAATTTTTATGTAAATACTTGAAATATAATTATTTAACACTGAATTTAATAATTTTGATTTCAGGTCGGAAAAATTGATTTTTTTGGGATATTGCTAATTTTTCTGTTTTTGACTACTTTTGTGATAGTTATGAAACAGATTTCATGGAACAGCCAGGGCATCGATATGCCGGAGCTTGATTTTGCTGCTGTCGAAAAATGGATAGTCGATGTAGCGGCAAGGCAGGGCAGGGGAGTAGGGCAGATAGGCTACCTTTTCTGCACCGACGAGAAAATACTTGAGGTCAACCGACAGTTTCTCGATCATGACTACTATACCGATATTATCACTTTTGATTATTCCGACAGTCGCACAGTGTCGGGCGATATAGTCATATCGCTTGATACCGTCAGATCCAATGCCGATCAGTTTGGTCAGCCCTACGGACGCGAGCTTATGCGGGTGATAATACATGGCATTCTTCATCTGTGTGGCATCGACGACAAGGGGCCGGGCGAGCGCGAGATAATGGAACGCCATGAGGACGAATCTCTTGAAATGATCGGACTATGATTACCGAATATGATGTGATTGTGGTCGGTGCGGGCCATGCAGGATGTGAGGCTGCCGCGGCTTCGGCGCGCCTTGGATCGTCGACCCTGCTGATCACTATGGATATGGACAAGATGGCTCAGATGAGCTGCAATCCGGCCGTAGGTGGTATAGCGAAAGGGCAGATTGTCAGGGAGATAGATGCGCTCGGCGGACATATGGGTGTCATATCCGACGCTACGGCATTGCAGTTCCGTATGCTCAACAGTTCCAAATGGCCTGCCATGTGGAGTACGCGATTGCAGTCCGACCTTATGAAGTTATCTGCAG
>JAIDKJ010000461.1 GCA_029051835.1 Paramuribaculum sp.
GTATTAATAAGTGTTAAATATGTTTTTAAGCATAAAAATAAATTTGCTGTTTTTTGGGAGTTTACACCTATTTAATAAAAGGGGAAAGGGATCGGAGTAATCGGAACTATCAGAGTAATCGGAGGGATCAGAGCTATCAGAGTTATCGGAGCTATCGGAGGGGTCGGAGCTATCGGAGGGAGATTAAGGGAGGGCGGCCTGAAGGGGCAGGATGAGGGGGTGGGTGTAAAGACAGAGACGGCAGACTCTCAACGAGTCTGCCGCCTCACTCAATTTATAAAACTTATGCTTAGAGTAGCCTAAATAAGCGGTAACCTATATGGGGTTCAAGCATCAGCATCGGATCAGTCGATCTCGGTGCAGGGCTGGAGGCCTGTGGTGGGCCATCCGGGGTTCTGGTAAACTACCGAGTTGGCCTTGTCACCGTCGGGCGATGAGGTTTCAAACACTCCGCAACCGATCGGTGAGAGATACTGTGCGCGTGTCCATATCAGGCCGTCCCAAACGTAGTTGCTGTTCTTGGTCACGCGGTTGAGTACGATCCAGTCGCCGTCGGCCTTGCTCGACATGTTGCCGTCGCCGTCGGGGTTGACGCGTGCTTCGAGGGGCACTTCGTTGCCATCTTCGTCGACAGTTGTCAGGCAGAGGTCGCTCGTCGGATCACAGTAAACAGTGTTCCAATACTTCATGCCATAGAGGTTGACGGGGTTGCCGATGAGCTGGTCGAGTGCGCACCAGCGACGGAGGTCGTTGTAGCGGAAGCCCTCGGCCATAAGCTCGTGGCGACGTTCGCGGCGAACGTTGTAGAGCAGAGTGCTTACATATGAGCCACGGGAGTATGCGCCCCAGTCGCCTTCAGCCTCAATAGTCATGTTGGTGGCGGCGATGGTCTTGGTGTAGTCGGGATCAACTTTGGCGCGTGTGCGGATAGCTTTCCAGTAGGAGTCGGCTGTCTGGTCGACGCTTCCGTTCTTCTCAACACATGCTTCCATGTAGTTGAGGAGAGCCTCTACGGCGCGGAATGTGATCGAACCGGTAGTAGCACGGGTGTTGCCTTCGGCCATTGCATAGTCGAACGAGCTACCTTTCTTGTTGGCATAGCCGGTGATGGGGTTCTGCGAAGCAACCTCGGTGAGAAGGGTGCTCATGTTGTATTCGGCAGCGACTTCACCATTGAGATATGCCATCACGCAGGTGTCGCCGCGGACGAAGAGCTGTGCGCGCGAGTCGCGATCCTGCAGAG
>JAIDKJ010000462.1:0-739 GCA_029051835.1 Paramuribaculum sp.
TTTTTTTTCTGCAGCTCCGATTTGTTGCCGATATCATAATAGCAGGTGTTGAGCTCGTAGTTGAGCTGTGTGGCCTCCTGACGGGCCTCCTCACGCTCTGTGGTGACCGTCGAAACGGTGGAACTGAGCGAATCAACCTTCTGCCCCAGACTCTCTATCTGCACGTTGGCAGCGGCGAGCTGGTTGCGGAGAGTTGCCATCTCGGTTTCCTGCTCTGCTATCTGCGCCTTGAGATTCTCAATAGTCTTTGTGAGAGTAGAGTTCTGCGCTCCGCTCTTGCGCAGTTTTTCCTCAAGCTGTGCCAGACGGTCGCGACGCTGCTGCAGCGCCTCCTGTATGGCCACCATGTCGTTGCGCAGCTGATCTTTCTGCGAGCGCGAGTCCGAAACATTTCCGGGCGTGGCGATAATGTGTTCCAGATCCTTGATCTGACCCATCCCGGCTGTGATATCGTTGATAAGCGCAAACAACGAATCCTGCGTAGCGAGGGTTGCCTGAAGCTCTGAATTGAGCTGTACATTCTGTTCTTCGGCTTTTTCAAGTTTTTCGCGTGTGCCACATGAAGTCATGACAGCAGCCACAGCAATAGCCATAAAGACTGTTCTCTTCATAATAGTTGAATTGTTGATTTTCAAATACGCCATCGCCGGGAATCATTTATTCTTCCCCGATGTCGTTTTTATATTTGTTTTTATGTTTGGGGCGTGGCGACAACGCTTTGTTGCCCGCTACAATAATA
>JAIDKJ010000462.1:749-1731 GCA_029051835.1 Paramuribaculum sp.
AATAATAACGATTTCTCCCCGCGGATTGTTTTGCGAAAAATAATCGGCCAGTTCGCCAAGCGTGGCACGGCGTGTCTCCTCATGCATTTTGGATATCTCACGGCTGACAGATGCCTCACGTTCACTGCCGCACACCGCTGCAAGATCAGACAGCGTGCGTGCCAGCCGCAGCGGCGATTCGTAGATAATTGTAGTGCGCGGCTCGGCGGCGATCTCCGCAAGCCTTGTGGCTCTCCCCTTCTTCTGCGGAAGAAAACCTTCAAAACAGAATCTTTCGCAGGGGATGCCGCTGTTGACCAACGCCGGAACAAACGCCGTCGACCCCGGCAATGTCACCACCTCCACTCCGCGCCGACGACATTCACGCGAAATAAGAAAACCGGGATCGGATATACCCGGAGTGCCGGCATCGGTGACAAGGGCGATATTTTCACCGGCCTCGATACGGTCGACAAATGAGCCTACCGTCAGATGTTCATTGAACTTATGGTGGCTTGCCAGAGGAGTAGATATTTCGAAATGACGCAGCAAAACACTGCTCGTGCGCGTATCCTCGGCCAATATCAGATCAGCCTCACGCAGGATGTCAACTGCGCGCGGCGACATGTCGGCAAGATTGCCCACAGGAGTGGGCACCATGTACAATCGTCCGGCCATCAGTGGAAACGTTGTGTCACAATTGCCGTAAAATCGGCCACATCAGGATTCTCAGGATCAAGGCAAAGATCATCGGAGAGATATTCTATCACTTCGTCGGCCGATGACATGGATGACACCAGGCGAAGTGTGTCGTTGAAATCCTGATTGCTTCACTTGAACAGCTCGCGGATGAATCTGAAACGGTCGTTGAGCGTGAACACCGGCAATTCGGCTGCATGAGCGGGAGCCGGAGCTGAAGCTGTAGCGGGAACCGGTTCGGTGGCTTTCTGATCTGTCACTACGTCATCGCCGCGGTCGGCGCCCGCTTCCTCGCCAGCCGCAG
>JAIDKJ010000463.1 GCA_029051835.1 Paramuribaculum sp.
GTCCGACACGCCATTCGCCGGGCACCCAGCGTGTGGATGCCGTGCGGTAGGCCTGGTTGTCGGTGCCGTTGTCGGACGAGAATGTGCCGAGTTCGTAGGCATTGTCGGAGTGCGACGGGAACATTGTGTAGAAGTTCAAGGTGTAAGCCTTGAGGTTGGCCGCCGATGTGAAGAAGTTTTCGGGGATAAGCTTATCCTCCGGCTCCCTGTTGAGGTAGTCATCGCAGGCGGTAAGACCCACGACGGCTGCTGCGGCAACTATTGAGCTTATATATTTGTTCATGATGTTGTTTTGTGATTAGAAGGTTACGTTAAGACCAACTGAGAACACGCGCGAGATAGGATAAACCTTACCGAAGCCGTAGCTGCTGTTGTAGGCCTCGATCAGCTCGGGATCGCCCATCTTGGAGAAGTTGGTGATAGTGCCGAGGTTTTCGCCCGAGAAGAAGATGCGTGCGCGCTCGATGTATGCCTTGCGGCTGATTTCCTGAGGAATGGTATAGCCGACAGTCACGTTCTTCAGACGGCAGTATGCAGCGTTCTGCAGGTAGCGTGTCTGAGTGGCGGTATTGTTGGGGCCACCCCAGTTGACGCGGGGGAGATACGAGTTGACATTAGCTCCGAGGGGGCTGTCGGTATCGGCGGGACGGAAGTAGTCGAGGTGCTGGTCGAAGACCACAGCCTGCCACTTGCCCTGCTGGCAAGCACCGAACATCATCGGGCCGCCTGCCCAGTAGTCGCGCTTCATTGTGCCCTGGAAGAAGACCTTGAGGTCGAATCCCTTCCACTGTGCCTCGAGGTTAAGACCGAAGTTGTAGCGGGGAGTAGTGTTGCCGATCACCGAATAATCGCCATGGTCGTCGGCAGTCCAGCCGCCGCTGCTGATGACACCGTCGCCGTCGAGGTCGGCATACATGATGTCGCCGGCTCCCCATCCTGTACCGAGCTGGTTCTGTCCGGCGCGGGGACGTGCGGGCGCCTCACCGTGGGCCTTGGTGTAGGCAGCGTCGAGTGCGTCGAGGTGAGCGTTCATCTCGTCGGCGGTCTTGGCGATGCCGACAGTGGTCAGACCCCAGATATTGCCGAGCTTAGCACCGTTGTAGTAGCTGCCGAGCGCTTTGTTTTCGTTGGGGTATTCGTCGATAGTGGTGGTGTGGTCGTAGAGGTTGAATGTCACGCCGTAGTTGAAGTCCTGGATACGGTCGCGCCATGTGATCGAAAGCTCCCATCCGCGCGATGTCATCGAGAGGTTGTTGACATTGGGCACCGATGCTCCGAACACTCCGGGGAGTATCTCGCCGGGACCTACCATGTCGATAGTCTTGCGGTTGTAGTAGTCGATCGTACCGGTCAGACGGTTCTGGAAGAGGCTCCAGTCAAGACCGATGTCCCATGTGCGGTTTTTCTCCCATGTGAGTGTCGACGAAACGAGTCCGGGCATCGATGCGATGGCATTGCGCTCTGTTCCGTTATTCACGAGCCATCCTGCGGCGTTGCCCGAATAGCCCATAGTCACGTAGGTGGGATACCAGTTGTCGGTATTCTGGTTGCCGAGCTTACCCCACGAGTAGCGGAGTTTCAGCTGGTTGCAGGTGTCGACGAGATCTTCCCAGAACGATTCGCTTGCGATATTCCATCCGAGCGAGAACGAGGGGCTCCATGTCCAGCGGTCGGCTGCGCGGAAACGCGACGATCCGTCGTAGCGGAGGTTGCCCTCAACGAGGTAACGACCCTTGTAGTCGTAGTTAAGACGTCCGAAGAAGCCGGCTGTCGACCAAGTGTCTTCGCCACCGCTGACCTTGATGTCCTTACCGTCGGTCATCGACAGATAGGGAAGGCCGTTGATGACGCCATTACGTGAGGCGTTGAAATAGTTCTGATTGTACCATTCGCTCTGGAAACCTGCCATGATCTTGAAGTTGTGATCTTCGGCGAAGGTGTGTCCGTAGGTAGCGTATACGTTGGGGTTGAAGTAGTTGGAGCGGGTATTGCTCTCCGAAACCTGACTGCCTTTACCGCCGGCACCATAGGGGAAACCATTGGGGTTGTTTGCATAGGGGTTGCCGTCGGCATCCCAGCCGTAGCACTGCTGTACGTCCTGCTTGCGGTTGTAGTGGCGCGAGCGGTAGTTGAACTCGGCGTTGATGTTGAGTCCTTCAAGAGGATTGATCTTGAATACGAACTGATGGTCGAGCTTGTCCTGGATGGTGTTGAAGCGGCCACCGTCCTCCATAGCGTTGATGAACGACTCAACAACGGGGTATCCGTTGGGGTCGTGGGTGGGGATGATCGGCCAGTAGCGTGCGATGTTGTGGTACATCTCGTTGCTTGCCGCCTCGCGGACGAACGACGGAGCGTCGTAGTGGCCGCGATACCAGCGTGCGCTGTAACCGAATGTCAGCCAGTTGGTGATGGCCACATTGATCTTGGCGTTGAGGGTGTAGCGCTGGAGGTTGTCCTTGCCGTAGCGGAGCGTACCTTCCTGCGAGAGGATGTTGCCGGAGAAGTAGTAGTTGTACTTCTCAGTTCCGCCGGTGACGCTGAGGTTGTGTTCCTGTGCGAAGGGGGTGCTGCCGAAGTGCTCTTCCATCCAGTCGGTGTTGGCTATAGGCAGGATGTCGGTTTCGTCCCATACTTCCCAGTGGTTGTTGGTCGGGTTGACAAACATAGTGGCGAGCGACGGATCGTCAACGACAGCCTTCAGTTTGTCGAGATAAGCCTGTGAGAACCAACCCGAACCATTGTTGGCCGCAGCTTCGTTCATGGTCACGGCCCACTGCCATGAGTTGGCCATCTTGGGCAGGCCGAGAGCCTTGCTCCAGCGGAAAGAGTCGGAGTAGTTGACGGTCACTTTGCCCTCCTTGCCCTGACGGGTGGTGATGAGGATGACACCGCCGGCAGCGCGCGAACCGTAGATCGACGATGCGGCAGCGTCCTTAAGGATCGACACATTCTCTACGTCGGCCGGGTTGAGCTGGTTGATGTCGCCTTCCATGCCGTCGATCAGCACGAGGGGGCTTACCGACGAACCGCTGCCGATAGTACCGGTACCGCGGATGTTCATCGAACGGGTAGCGCCAAGCTGACCGCCACGGGCGGCGCCGAGCACGTCAAGACCAGCGGCCATGCCCTGGAGAGCGTCGGCTACGGTGTTTACCGGGAGTGCGGCGATTTCCATGCCGGTCACGGTAG
>JAIDKJ010000464.1 GCA_029051835.1 Paramuribaculum sp.
GACGTGCTCGGACCTGTCAAGATTTCGGTGACACAGATCGAGGCCGGACGCCAGCATAATGTCATACCCGACGAATGCCGCTTCGTGGTCGACGTGCGCACCACCGACGCCTACTCCAACGAAGACACGGCACGCCTGCTCAATGATCTGATAGAGAGCGACTGCACACCGCGGTCGACCCGCGTGCAGGCATCGGTGATATCCGCCGGCCACCCGCTGGTAGCCGCTGCGACAGCCTTGGGAGCCACAACATTCGTGTCGCCGACCACAAGCGATATGTCGCTTCTCCACGGCATACCATCGCTAAAGATCGGCCCCGGACGCTCCGAACGGAGCCATACGGCCGACGAATACGTCATGCGCCACGAAATAACCGAAGCCATAACATTCTACTCCTCGCTTATTTCCAACCTCAAAAACCATCTATAGAATGAAACTCTGGAGCAAGGGCTTCGAGCCCGACGAAATGATAGAACAGTTCACCGTTGGCCGCGACCGCGAGCTCGACCTGCGCCTGGCGCGCTTCGACGTCGAAGGATCCATGGCCCATATCCGTATGCTCCAGAGCATCGGACTGCTCAGCGCCGACGAACTCAATACACTCCTCGAAGCCCTCACCGACATACTCGCCGTCATAGACCGTGGCGAGTTCGTCATCGAGCCTGGAGTGGAGGATGTCCACTCACAGGTGGAATTCATGCTCACCTCGCGCCTCGGCGACACAGGCAAGAAGATACATTCGGGCCGCTCGCGCAACGACCAGGTGCTCGTGGACCTGAAACTGTTCATGCGAAGCGAGCTCAAGCTGACAGCCGAAAGCGTAAAGCATCTCTTTGACCGCCTGCAGCAGCTGTCGGAACTCCACAAAGACAAGCTCATGCCGGGCTATACACATCTGCAGGTGGCCATGCCCTCATCGTTCGGACTATGGTTCGGAGCCTACGCCGAGAGCCTTGTCGACGACATGCAGATGCTCGTGGCCGCCTACAACGTGGCCAACCAGAACCCCCTCGGATCGGCCGCCGGCTATGGATCGTCGTTCCCCCTCGACAGAGAGATGACCACCCGGCTGCTCGGATTCGAAACCATGCACTACAACGTGGTGGCCGCACAGATGTCGCGCGGCAAGACCGAACGCGCCGCAGCAATGGCCATAGCCTCTATAGCCTCCACGCTCGGACATCTGGCCATGGACGTATGCATGTGGATGTGTCAGAACTTCGGATTCATATCATTCCCCGACGAACTGACCACCGGATCATCAATAATGCCCCACAAAAAGAATCCCGACGTATTCGAGATCATGCGCGGAAAGTGCAACCGCCTTCAGGCCATACCAAACGAGATAGCCCTGCTGACCGCCAACCTCCCGCTGGGCTACAACCGCGACCTGCAGCTCCTGAAAGACATCATATTCCCCGCCACGACAGAGCTGCGCTCGTGCCTCGAGATGGCCGACTTCATGCTGCAGCACATACGCGTGCGCGCCGACATACTCGACGACCCGCGCTACGACTACCTCTTCACGGTGGAGGACGTCAACCGGCTCACTCTCTCGGGCACACCGTTCCGCGAAGCTTACCGTACCATCGGACATCAGGTGCAGGAGGGCACATACACCCCCACACGCGAGATACACCACACCCACGCCGGATCTATCGGCAACCTCTGCACCTCCGAGATAGCGCTCAAGATGCAGAGCGTGCTCGACCGATTCTCCTGACGCCCAGCTTTATACATCTCGCATACGCACCACACCGATGCGGCGGCATACGTGAATTTGACCTCACGTGATGTTGCCGCATCGGCGTTTTTTTTATAATTTTGCCGCGTGTAATATCACAGATCATAACCAAATCATTACAGGGAAAAAGCAGACATCATGTACAGGAAATTTTTTATTGCCGCTATTACGGCGCTTGCCGTCACACCCATGCTCACATCGTGCGGTGACGACAACAATACCGTCGAAGAGGAAGTGACAGATGCTCAGATCGTACCGATGAGAGTATTCACATCCGGAGTGCCCGTCAAAATAGGCGATCTAAATATCACAGTCGACCACACCGCCCGCGTCAGCAACATGTCGGACGGCTCCAACGACGTGACCTTCACATATCTGTCGGGCACCGCATCATCGGCCCACTACGACATGTCGATGACCGTCAAGAGCCACAGCGGAGCCACAACGCAATGCTACTTCACCATCAACGAGGACATGCTCGCATCGCACTGCACCGAAGTCGGACCCGGAGGAACTAAAGAATGGGACTTCGTCTACAACAATCAGGACCGCCTCGAACAGATCAAGGTCAGCGGCAATCCCGATTGGAGTGTGGCCAACTTCACCTACTACATGCAGAGCATCGGCAAGGTGGCCTACGGACATGAAGGCGACGACACCCCCAATACCATCACCATATCCAACGCGCTCAGCAAGACCAACAAGGGCTGCATAATGCTGTTTGCCGACAACTACGGACTCGACATAGGCTACATGCACTACGCCTACTATGCCGGACTTCTCGGACGTGCATCTGTCAACCTGCCGGCCAAAAGAGTATTTCTCTCAGCCGACAAATCGCAGACCGACACGCACGAATACGAGTGGGAACTGAAACCCGACAAAATGCCCGCGCGATGCACCGTCACCGATCTGAATCAGGACGACACCACACTCGGGCAGCATACGATTGAATTCGGCTGGTAATCATTCCTCCGGACTCACTCCACGCTGAAGCCGGCAAGCTCCACCGCACACACAAGCGCGGCTTCATTGACCGTGCCTCTGACGTGAGCCACGCCCTTGGCCAGATCGACCGATACATCCTCCACGCCCTCAAGGCCGCGGATCGTGCGCTCCACCGTAGCGGAGCAATGCGGACAGTTCATGCCCTTGATACGATAATCCTTATTCATTTCATTGACTATTTTATGGTTATGGCGGCGCCTTATCAGACGCTGCACTATGAGTGAATATGCAAGCAACATTATCAGCAGCAGTCCGCATGCCATCGGAAACCATCCGGCGGAAGCCACCGCATGGCAGGCTCCCGCAGCCGACGCAGGCAGCACGAACCACGACGCAGGCAACAGGCAGTCGATCACCAGACCGAACCCAATGGCCGTGATCACCACCGAGGCAATATAGATCGCGGTGGCACGGCGGCCGTTGGTGCGCGACAATATCATCACCGAAGCGAAATTCGCCGCCGGACCGGCCATAAGCATCACGAAAGCTATACCCGGACTGAGTCCTTTCATCATCAGCGACATGGCGATAGGTATCGACCCGGTGGCGCACACATACATCGGCACAGCCACCACCACTACCGCCAGCATGGCCAGCAGACGGTTGTCGCTGAGAGCGGTAAAGAAACTGTCGGGCACGGTGACGGTGATCAGGGCGGCCACGACAAGACCCACCACAAGCCATCCGCCGACACTGCCCACCATATCGACAAAGCCGTAGGACACAGCCCGGAGCAGACGGCGCGGAAACGACACCGGCTGCTGCGGCGCTTCATCGCCACAACCGTCATCGCTGCAGCCTGCCGCATCACCGGCCGCCGGTTCATTGCCGCCGAAACGGCCTACAGCCCAACCGCCTGCCACGGCGCCGAAAAGAGCCGCCACAGGGCGTATCAGGGCAAACGGCAACCCCAGCAGCGAGTAAGTGGCGGCAATAGAATCCACTCCCGTCTGTGGAGTAGCGATCAGAAACGACGTCGACGCCGCCCGGCTCGCACCGCGACGCCGCAACGACACCGCCGTTGGCAACACTCCGCAGGAGCACAGCGGCAGCGGCACTCCCAGAGCGGCAGCCTTCACCACGGGGAGCAATCCACGCCCCGAAAGATGACGCGCCATAGTGCGCGGCTTCACAAACTCATTGAGCAGCCCGGCAAACAGAAAACCGAGCAGAATATATGGCGCCATCTCAAACACTATAGCGCCAAGCGACTGGAATATATGCGTGATGTTCATGATGCTTAATTACATTTACATGATTTTCATGATGCAAAATTACATCATGCCGCTCCCTCCCGCGTTGCACCATTCCGCAAAAATGTTGTCGGATTCCCTACCACCCCTCATATCCGACCCAAAAGCATTCCCAATAACTTTTTTCGCCCAACAGTCGCAAAAACCACACAAAATCGAACCTTAACAACTTATAAGTTGTATTGTCTGTAAAAATAATTTACCTTTGTGGAAAATTATCTTGATATGAATTTTGACCTGATCACCGAAAACAACCATCTTTGGGCTGTAAGATATGACGAAAGTAATGACAACGTTCTTGATTCAATTCTTGATCAATGGAACGACGTCGTTTGGTTGCGCTCGTTTTTCAAGCAAAACATAGAGGATTTAGCTGCATATTTCAAAATCACGGATGTAAATCAGGCCATATATGACACAATTGAAGACAGCGATCGACTGCAATGCCTTATCATGGATATATCGCCGGAAGCAAACCTTGACAGGATATTTCGTCCACTGGAAAACGGTAGAGATTCAGAAATGCTTCTTGGCAAAGAGAAAGCACGTCTTCACAACACTCCCAAACACTCCTCATTGCTCAGAATATACGCAATACGGCTGGAGCCCGGAATATACATAATCACTGGCGGAGCCATAAAACTGACCCGTACTATGCAAGAGCGACAACACACCCTTGCGCAACTGACTAAAATGGAACAAGTCAGAAACTATCTGCTTGATAACGGAATTGTCGACATGGATTCATTTTTAGACTATCAACAAGAGATCAATTAATCACCGACTGCAACTATGAAAACCATTGATGAAATAACCAGCGGACTAAACAGACACCGCAGTTCTACACCAAGCGAATGGCGCAAGAAAGCCGAATGGCGCATCGCCAACAAAGATTGGCTTCGTTATTCACAACGAATAGCCATGATGATGCTTGACCGGATGGAGATGCTCGGACTGACTCAAAAATCAGTGGCTGAGAGGATGTGTTGCTCTCAACAATACATTTCACGTGTGCTCAAAGGCACAGAGAATCTTTCCATCGAAACAATATCTAAAATCGAGGCGGCTCTTGAATTAGATATTCTGAATACAGCTGTATCTGATCAAGTCAGCCACGTGGCTGAGGATGAATAGCAGGATCAGATGTCGGTGAGTGGGGTGCGGCGGGCGGAGCCGTCGGCAAGCGCGTCGACATATTGCGACGGCGTCATGCCAGTCACCTCCTTGAACTGCCTCGACAGATGAGCCGTGGTCGAATAGCCTGTCAGATAAGCGATCTCGCTGACTGTGCGGTCGCCATAACCCAGCAATTCCTTCACACGCTCCACTTTCTGGGCTATATGATATTTCTCTATGGTGCGTCCCTCGCTATGACTGAAAATGCGGCTTGCCACAGCATAAGGCTCGCCGGTCTGACGCTCTACGCACGCCGACAGATTGAGCCGGCAGTCGGGCTCTTCGCGCACATGGTGCATCACGGCAAGCTTCACCCGCTCCACCACCTCTGCGGCGTGGTCGGTCACAAGGCGGAATCCCGAGGCTTCCAGCGCATCGGCAAGACGGCGGCGCGCATCGGGCGAAAGCTCCGGCTCGGCCACTCGCGCCCTCCCAAGCTCCACCTCCTCAACCGTCAGCCCCTGACTGCGGAGCACACGGCCTACCTCCGCCATGCAATGGCGGCATACCATTCCGGCTATGGTAAATTCCATATATTTCGAGCTATCCACCAACCAATTATCACCACAAATACAATCCATATCACCGCCCGACCGTTGAGCGCATTATAGAGCCGCGGCATGCTTCGCCTGCAGGCCTGCGCCACGAGCATCAGCACCACAAGCGGCAACGATATGACCAGGAGAGCATTATCCCGGAATGCACCGGCAAAGTCAGCGTGGAGCAACGCATGGACGGCTCGCTGCGACCCGCAGCCCGGACACTGCAGCCCGGTGAGGGTCAGAAACGGGCATCGCGGAAAATGCGATTCGGCAGGATCAAACAGAGCATAGACCGCCACGACAGCAGCCAACGCCACCGCCCCAAGAATCAACAGTGCCGGCCTACGGCTCATAAGAGCGACAGCACCACCTGAAACGGAATAGCTATCAGACCGCAAACTACGGTCACGGCGAGCCATATCGCAGTGGTTTCGGAAGCCTTGCGTGCTCCCTCATAATCGCCGGCATAATACCGGCTCGACACCTTGGTGGAATAGATGAGCGCCACAATGCCGGTCACCACGCAACACAGCAGCATGGCCACAATGCTCCAGGCCAGATAGGTAGGAGGCATCGGCGACTGCTGATTGTCGGCCGACTGATAGTTGTAGGGCATCTGTCGGGGCGCCGGCTGGGCGTAGGGCATAGCCGCCACCGGAGGTGCGGGTCTGACGGGTGCTGGCGGAGCGAACAGTCCTCGCAGTTCCTCCACTTCGCCGGCAGCGGTCCAGTCGGGCAGTCCCTGACGCCATATCGGAGTTTCGGGACGCGGCCGGAGTGCAGTCAGCTGTTCGAGTGTCATCGGGCCAAGACGTTCGCCGGTGGTAGCGATCGCCCAGTATTGGTTATTGTCCATATCGGTCAGAATCAGAAAAATTTAGTTTCCTCGCCAAGTATCTCAGTGAGCAGATTATTGGCCAGACGGCTGGCGCCTATGCGGAAATACTCGCTGCTGAGCCATTTCTCGCCAAGCACCTCCTTGACTATCGTATAGTAGGCCACTGCCTCGTCGGCGGTGGTGACACCTCCGGCCACCTTCAGACCCACCATGCGTCCGGTCTTCTCGGCATACTCCTTTATGGCGAGAGCCATCACGTAGGCCGCCTCAAGCGAAGCGCCGGGATATTCCTTGCCGGTCGACGTCTTGATGAAATCGGCGCCCGAATACATGGCTATGACCGATGCGTCGCGTATATTGCGCGCGGTCTTGAGCGCTCCGGTTTCGAGTATCACCTTCAGGCAACGCTCACGGCACGAATGCTTGATTTCGTCGAGATCATCGGCAACCTGTTCCCAGTCGCCGTCGAGAAAATCGCCGAGATTGATCACCACATCGATCTCGTCGGCACCTCCCTCCACAGCCAGCGCCGTTTCGGCCACCTTCACCTCGGGGAAAGTCTGCGACGACGGAAAACCGCCGGCCACACAGGCCACATTGACCCCGCTGACCTCAAGCACCGTGCGCACCACCTGCGCGAAGTTGGGATACACGCATATGGCAGCCACTCCGGGCAGATCGCCATGCTCGTTTTCGAAATCATTGACCCGCTCGGTGAATGCCGCTACCGACTGCTGCGAATCGGTGGCCTTGAGCGTAGTGAGGTCGATGCAGCCGAAGAGCATCCGCATCACCTCCGGAGTCATATTCTCAGCCTTGTGTTCGGCTATGATTTTGGCCACTGCTGCGGCCACCTGTGCATCGTCGGTTGTCACGGTGCTTGCCGCTACCGTATCGTGATACTTGTCTGCCATATTGTCATTCTTTTAGTTTTGAATCTATAATTATCGTGACGGGGCCGTCGTTGACCAGCTCCACCTGCATATCGGCTCCGAACACTCCGGTAGCCGCACTCTTTCCGGTCAGGCGCGTCACTTCCGCGCAATACGCCTCATACAGAGCCGTTGCCGTTTCATGACCAGCCGCGCGGATATAGCTCGGACGGTTGCCCTTGCGGGTTGAGGCCGTGAGAGTAAACTGACTCACTGCCAGCACCTCGCCACCGACATCGACCACCGAGCGG
Organism: Paramuribaculum sp.; assembly: GCA_029051835.1. Classification (GTDB taxonomy): domain Bacteria; phylum Bacteroidota; class Bacteroidia; order Bacteroidales; family Muribaculaceae; genus Paramuribaculum. The sequence continues at coordinate 7,745 of JAIDKJ010000464.1, forward strand.
TTCATCACCCCGGCATCGTCGGCGAATATGCGCAGTGCGGCGGTCTTTGCCGCCAGCCACAGGGCATCGGCCTGTTCGTCGCCATGCTCCACACCGACGAGCACCATCAGTCCGCGGCCTATGGAGCTGTAAAGCTCACCGCCGATACTGACCGAGGCACTGCTCACGCGCTGTATCACAATCCTCATGACCCGGCCTGATCAGTAAAGGTTGAATATCCGGTCCATGCGCCGCCACTTCTCCGAAGAGGTAGCCTCTGCCGAAGCTTCCTGCACCTCGGCCATATAAGCCTCCCACTCCGACTGGCGCGGCAGAGTGGCCAGACGCTCCATGGCAGAATCCCAGTCGAAGCCCTCCGGGGCTTCCACTATCATCACGAGCTGCCGGCCGCAACGGTATATCTCCATTTCGAGTATGCCCACTTCGCGTATACCTTCGAGCACTTCGGGCCACACGTTGCCTTCGGCATGTCGGCGTTCGTATTCGCTGAAAAACTCAGGCGTGTCACCGCGCAGTTCCATCGTGCGCACATAGCGCTTCGTCGGTCCGTCGAATCTCTTTACTTTATATCCTTCGGTATTCATAGGTTATGGGGAGAAAATGGTGGGTATTGGTGTCGATGCGTGTATGTCTGACTTAAGTATTAACGCTTCGGACGTGGCGATTTGTTTGGTCGGGCGTCGCGATACCTCGAAAGAGTGTCGTAGAGGCGCGGCAGGTTGATCTCACCGCCCTTTACAAACTTGCGCAGTTCCCGCTCGTTGGAACGCTGCGTCGGAGTGCGGTAGGCGCTCCATAGCATATCGGCCACGCGGATCGCATCCCGGTTGGTGGCCACGCCCTCCTTTGCAAAATAGTCGGCCTCGGCTATATCCTTTATATTGCCGGCGGCAAACAGATCGAACAGCGCCCTGTAACGGTCGCTTTTCAAGCTGCTGCGTCGCCATGTAGAGTGCTCATTGAGATATTTCAGATCGGCTGCCTCGTCCGCAGCCAGAGAGCCTTCGACCGGCTCGGCCACCAATGCCTGGGGGGCAGCCACTGAGTCGGGAACAGCCACAGCTGATGTGTCGGCCATTCCGGCCACGGCCACAGTATCGGGTTCTGAAGCCACCGCCGCCGAATCCGACAGCAAGTGCACCGGCACTCCGTCGTCGTGGGGCGTCACACCGCTCACATCCGTACTCTCCATCGAAGCCATCGGATCAGCATCCGGAATAAGCCCGGGCAGATAACGCACGGCCGCGAAGCCTACGCCGAGCGCCACCACAACAAGCAGCGCGAACACCCATCCGCTACGACGGCGGCGACGTCGGGAAGCCGACGGACCATGACCGCCGGGCAGATCGCCGTCGGCAGCGACACTGTCGGCATCGGAGGTTTCGAGCCATCCGCGCAGATTGCGCCGGTCGGGAGTGGCAGCCTTCGGCGGAGCCGTGACGGTAAAATCGGGCATCGGCATCATCACCGGAGTATCGCGCTGAAGCGACTCGCCCTTGCGGGTGGCCACCACGGTAGCCTCCACGATGGTTTCAGGCACGGCACGTCCGTCGCGCGACAGGAAATCGTCGATAATCCTGCCCACATCGGCGTGCGACATATAGCGGCGCGTAGTCCGGTTCGAAAGTTGCAGAGGCTCTTCGGGAGCCGACGCATCGGCCTCGGAAGAGTGTAACGCCTCCAGCAGACTTCCGCCGGCCATCTCCACGCCTGGAGCCACTCTGACACGTTTTTCCGCTTGCCCTTCGACAAGGCTCAATATAGTGCTGCCGTCGGCCATGCGGTCGAGCAGATATATACGTTCGGCATTGAGAAACAAGCCGTTGAAGGCATCGTCGCCAACGCCCGGCTCGAGTTGCCATGATTTCGGTCGTATGCTTGACTGATTCATGTTGCAAAGTTAGCCAAAATTTTGTGTAACTTTACGAGCAAATTTTGAAAAGATGAAACGACTTGTATTCGGCGTCGTCACGGCGCTCCTTATCATCACGTCGGCGGCCGCACGTGCCGACCGACCCTCCGGCGGCACTGTCTACGGAGTGGCGTTCTACAATCTCGAGAATCTGTTCGACACCATCAACGACAATGGCAAATTCGACCTCGAATTTTCGCCACAGGGTTCACGACAGTGGAATTCGGCCAAATACAACCTCAAAATCAACAACCTTGCCAATGCGATAGCCAACCTCGTCACCGAATCGACACCCGGCGGGCCCGCCATCGTAGGCATAGCCGAGGTCGAAAACGAGTCAGTAGTGCGCGACCTCGTCAATGCCGAACCGCTTCGCAGCCGACGCCTCGGCTACGTCCACCACGACTCCCCCGATCTGCGCGGCATCGACGTGGCTCTGCTCTACGACTCCACGCTATTCACCCTCATTTCATACGAACCACACTTTCTCTATATCCCCGACAACCCCGACTTCCGCACCCGCGACCAGCTGTGTGTCACCGGACGCCTTGGCCGCGATACGCTCAGCGTCATCGTCAACCACTGGCCATCGCGCCTTGGCGGACAGGAGCTGTCGGAGCCTATGCGCATTGCGGCCGCAGAACTCACCCGGCACATAGCCGACTCGCTATGGGCCTGCGATCCGTCGCGCGCCGTAGTGGTCATGGGCGACCTCAACGACGATCCTTCCGACGTATCATGCACCAGAGTGCTCGGCGGACGCGACAATCCCTACGATGTGGCGCCGCACGCGTTTCTCAACCCCTGGATCAACATCCACGCATCAGGCCGCGGCACCCTCACCTACCGGGGCAAATGGAACCTCTTCGACCAGATACTCGTAGGAGGCACGCTGCTACCCGACAACGGAGCCTCGTCGCTCATCTACACCGGGGCGCGCATAATGGATCTCGACTTCCTCAAACAGCATGGCGGACGCTACGACGGTATGCCGTGGCGCACATACGCCGGAGGCCGTTTTCTCGAGGGATATTCCGACCATTTCCCCACCGAGATATTCCTCTTCGCTCCCGAGGTCAGTGTCAGCCGGCCCTGAACAATCCCCATAAGTAACTCGCAAAAATTAGCTGCGAGTGATTTTTTGAGTTTTGTTCGAGTGATTTTTGTTTGAAGACGAATAAAACAAAAAAACAGCTATATTTGCAAAAACGTCAAAATCAACAGCATTTATGAAGAAACCATTTACAGCTTTACTGATAACGCTGGCAGTATTCACCGCCGGCGCTGCCAAGGGGAGTGTACTTCCCGTAGACTCCATACATGCCGACTTCCGCGAATTTATCCGATATCTTGAAGAAACGCATCCCGACCCCTATACACCCTACGGGGGACGTCCTTATTTTTATGCCACGGCACGCAACTTCACCGAAAGCATATGGACTGACTCTGTAACCGACAGCAATGAGCTTGCCCGACGGATTACACAGTTTCTTCTGCCGCTCGGCGACGGACACACCGGCATCAGCCAG
>JAIDKJ010000465.1 GCA_029051835.1 Paramuribaculum sp.
ACTCCGACCCATCCGATTACTCCGATTACTCCGATTACTCTGATTTTTCCGATCCCTCCGATCCCCCTCCCCTAAAGCACAGGGCTCATCAATCTCACTATCGACTCCAGAGCCTTGTGCATCACCGGACGCCGGCGCCACTCCGCGCCCCTCACCCGCTCGCTGCGTGCCTGGTCATCCTCAAACCGGCCACGCAGCCTGCTGTTGACCGACGGCGAATAGATCATCATATTCGCCTCAAAATTATGCTCGAAACTACGGAAATCGATATTGGCCGAACCCACCGAACTGAAATCATCGTCGACCACCACCACCTTGCTATGGAGCATACCACCATCGTAGAAATAGATCTTAACCCCCGCCCGCAGACACTCCTGCACATAGCTCCGCGAAGCATACGTCAGTATCGCCGAATCGCTCCGCCGGGGCATCATCACCCTCACATCCACTCTCGACAGCGCCGCCGCCTGAAGCCCCTTCAGAAGACTCTCCGTAGGCAGGAAATAGGGAGTCTGCACCCACACCCTCTTCTTCGCATTGCCTATAGACTTCAGCAGCATGTATGATATATTGCTCCACTCGCTCGTGGGGCCGCACGTCAGCAGATTCATACCCGCATCGCCCGGAGTCGCCGCCACTCCGCCCGCAGCCCCGACGCCGGCCACCCCCTCCTCTATCAGCTCGCGACCCATGAAGCGCCAGTCCACAGCAAAACTATACTGCAGCGCGCCCACAGCCGGACCCGTGATGCGCAGATGAGTATCGCGCCAGCCCGTAAACCGCTTTCCCCCGTCGGTATATCGGTCGGCGATATTCATACCCCCGATATAACCCACCGTACCGTCGATCACCACCAGCTTGCGGTGATTGCGCCAGTTGATGCGGGTGGCAAACGGCGGGAAAGCAACCCTGAAAAACGGATACACCTCGATGCCCGCCTCGCGCATGCTCCTGAAAAAAGAATTTTTGGTAGCTATCGACCCTATATGGTCATATATCACCCTCACCTTCACTCCCGCACGCGCACGCTCCATCAGCGCATCGGCTATACGGCGACCCGTAGCGTCATCGGCAAATATATAATACTGCAGATTGATATACTCCCGCGCCCCGGCTATATCACGTTCCAGAGCCTCAAACTTCTCGCCCCCGTCGAATATCTCCACATCGTTGCCCCCATAAAAAGCGCTCCCCGTCAGCGACTGCGCAAGCTGTATCTGCTGTCGGGTTTCGGCCGGCATCCCCTTGAAATCAGGCTCGCACGCCTCCGGCATGGTCAGCTCCCGGAGCCGCCGGCGGTTGCGACGCGATATCATGCGCGTATTCTTGATGCTGCGACCGAAAAACACATACAGCACAATGCCCCCTATCGGAAACATCAGCAGCACCGTCACCCATGCAAGCGACTTCACCGGATTGCGGTTTTCTGACACTATGATACCCACTATGCTAAGTATCGTACCCGCATAGGCCACCACCAGAGTCCAGTACACCCACGGTGTGCGCAGCATATCCTCTATTGTCGTAAGCATCGGTTGGCTATAATGTATTTATAATCAGTCAGGCTCTGTAATTCAACTCATGTCTATGATTAAAAACACTCTTTTAATCCGCGCTAAAATTAACAAATATTCCCGCTACGCGCCTAATTAATGCTCATTTTTCTCAATTCTGTGCAACCGATCGCCGCACAGTTACAATATAGTTACATTATTTAACCATCTATCGCCCGAATTATCCTTATTGCATAACTTTGCTGCCGCTACAGGAAATTGACCGATCACGATCTTTTCTCTACGCTCTTGCCTACCGCAGCTTAATTTGCTTACAAGCAAACATTTATTATATACTAACTTAAACAGGACAGAGATTATGAAAAAATTTCTACTCACCCTTCTCGGGGCGTCGCTGCTCTGTGGCCTATCGCCACACCCGCTAAGCGCCCAAGTTCAAACCAAAACAGTGTCTTTCAAAGGATGGAAAGATCAAAATCCTGAGTTTCGCTACTCTCGCCAGATGAAGATCGCACATACCCAAGGCAACACCTACACAACTTCTTCATCTTCAACCAAGTACAACGCTGCGTTAGACGAAACGCTACAACCGACCGAATATCCTTCGAACGAAGAAGGCTGGACTCCTCCAATCAACTATGCTCAGGGGCAATTTAATTGGGGTGATTTCCAAATGGAAATGGATTATTCCAATGCTGCGTACACATACAACAGTAACAAAAAAACCACTTGGACCACGACCGTACAAAATAACGCTCAAAATCAGAAACAAACATGGAGGTATACATCCAATCTACTTCCAGCTTCTAATTTTATCAACATATATCCAGGCGTTGATATTAAATTCAGCACACCTGGAAAAAGAATAAAGAAAGTTATTCTCCATACGGGAATGAACATTGACCACTCCATCAACAAGTGGTCGTTCAATAGCTCTAAAATGTTCTCAAATCTGAAAGTCATTGATAAATTAGGAAGCACAAAAGATACACAAACAAGTACCAAGTCGACCATGCAATTTGTCGACAATAACGGAAAGGCCGATATAGTCTTGACATCAAAGGATCTTTTTGGAAGCGAGGATGGCATTTACCTTAAAGTCAATGGTTACGATGGGATGTATTATACGAAGAATGGTCTTAGTGATTATTATTATTATCCTATACCGCTGAATACAGAAGCTACGAAAGCCTCTTACGCGACATCCCGGCCCTCTAACTCTGCATGCCAGGATCAATTAGTGTTCCGCATTACATCCATTGACGTTGAATACTACGAAAACTGCCCTTTTACTCAAGTCGTAACTTTCAGTAAGACTAACGATAAGTTTTTATTTAAGGATCACAACACCGGATGGAAAGAGCTAACACAAAATATTTCCATCACCCAGACTACAGTAAGTGAGAGCGGGAGAGAATACTATAAAATTGGGAATGCCATCATTGAAGTGGATAAAGCATCGGCTCCTAAATTCATTGCACAATACAACACCACTCACGGCATGGGCCTATATGTCGGCACCAAGTTTAGAATCTATCCTGATCCGGAAATATACAAAATGGATGACGGCACACCGGCAAAAGCATATCGGGTCACAATCAAAAGTCATAGCCAATCAAGCAGTGATTATTCGTTTGCCTATTATAGCGGAATCAATCTGATTTATTGTCATGATCAGG
>JAIDKJ010000466.1 GCA_029051835.1 Paramuribaculum sp.
TCCCGGAGGCATGCTGCCTATTGCTACCTGATCTACGTATGGAAGCGAGGCATAAATTTTCATCAAAGCCTCACGATGTTCTTTGCCGTCGTTTGAGCGGGTGATGCACACCACATTATAAGGTTCATATCCCGGATCGAGATCCATTATATAATGATATTGGGCTATGACCATGGCCAACAGGCCGCCCATGAGCGACATTCCGGCAAATTCCACGAAAAGCAGAGAGTGTTTCCATCGGTGTTTTTTCTCTACAAAACGTCGGAAAACCTGACTGACAGGTATCTTGCTGAATACTACCGACGGTATAAGTGCAGCGATGCCGAATGTGAGCACTATGACTCCGGCAACCACCCAAAGACGGTCGGCCGAAATATAGGCGGCGAAATTGTCGTAGATGCTTTCTTGTGCGAACCGGCGTGCCACATAGAAGCAGAAGGCTGCAAAAACAAGCCCGACAACGATTATGATCAATGTTTCTATGGCAAACATTGCGAATATCGTGCCTCGGCCTGCGCCGGAACACTTGTGCACGCCTATGGCTTTGGCGCGGCGGCTCAGAGCCGACAGCGACAGCAGCACGTAGTTGAGAGCGGTCACGATCAGAATGAGAGTGGCGAGAAACGACAGAGTCCAGGTCGACATTCTGACAGACTCCTGACCCCGGTACACATCGCGCAGAGGTATGGCAGCCGCTTTTAGCGAGAAATCATCAGTGGGGGGCACATTGGCTTCGATCACCTCCATTATTTTACGGTTTAGGGCTTCAGGGTCAGTCCCATCCTTAACCAGAATGTAATCAAACCATGAATCGCCACCTTTCCATCCAAGGCCGCCCCAGTTGTTTTCCAGCAGGGTCGACAGTGACACAATGAAGTCAGTGTTGATGGTGCTCTCTTCACCCCAGTCGCGATACACTCCGCTTACCTGAAGCGGAATATCATCCCAGCCCGTCAGCATGAGTCCGACAGGTGATTCGTCGCCAAAGTATTTTCTGGCCATACGGTCGCTTATGTACATTTTGCCCTTCTGTGTGAGCCCATCAGGGTCGCCGTCAATGATCTCGACTCCGAATGTTTTGAAAAACAGCGAGTCGGCCACCATTACTATGCCAGGAAGAGTTTCATTGTCTCGTGATATGTTGTTGCCGAAAAAACGTCGTGTCATCACAGCCGCCTCAACCATATCTCCTCCGAGGGCACTGTAGACTCCTTCAGTGAGTTTTCCGACACACATATCCTGCCATCCCAGCTCATTGCCTCCGATCTTAAACTGCATGTTGAGCTGATAGATGCGGTCGTAATCGCGGAAACATGTGTCGATAAGATTGTCGTAGGCCACTCTTGCGAAGAGAAAGCAACTCATGGCGAGTCCGAGTCCGATTGACAGTATTTTCACGAGTGTGGATCCTCGTGAGTGCAATAGTGTGCGGATCGCAAAATGAAATTTTTGCATTTTAGTGAATTTTTTAATTGGTTTTGCTGAATAATGTTGCAGTTATCGTGCCAAATCTGCAAACGGTTGATAATTAGCCGTAATATTAAAATGACGATGTGGCAGGTTGTAAAATGTTTATACAGCGCTGTAAAAAAATTTTACACTGTGTAGTTTTTGTCCTTGATTGTAAAGCTGGCGGCGCGAATGATGCGGATAGTTTCGCATCAAAAAAATACCTACTTTTGCATTGATGAAGCATGATATCCATATACTCGTAGTCGACGACAACCGTGGTGTGCTTGAAGCTCTTGACCTGTTGCTTCGGCGTCACTTCAGGCGTATTACGCTTATAGGCAATCCGTCGGCAATAATGTCGGCCGTGGCGGAAGACCGTCCTGATGTAGTGTTGCTCGATATGAATTTCACATCGGCGTTCAACAATGGCAACGAAGGGCTTTACTGGCTTGACAGACTGCGGACTGCCTGTCCGCAGCTTCCGGTGGTGCTCATGACAGCATTCGCCGACATACCGTTGGCGATCAAAGGCATCAAAGCCGGAGCTGCCGATTTCATACAGAAACCTTGGGACAACGATCGCATCGTGGATATATTGACCTCTGCGGCATCTAAAGTCAGGAAACGTCGTGATGTCGCCTGTGCCCCGGTTATGTACTGGGGTGAATCCGACGAAATGTCAAGGCTTAGAGAAATGGTCGGAAAGGTTGCGACAACCGATGCTACAGTGCTTGTCACCGGAGAAAACGGCACAGGCAAGGAACTGCTTGCCGAAGAGATTCATCGTCAGTCGGGGCGGGCGGAGCGTCCGATGCTTAAAGTAGACATGGGTGCTGTCAGCGAAACCTTGTTTGAGAGCGAACTTTTCGGTCATCGCAAGGGAGCTTTCACCGGAGCGGTGTCTGACCGCAAGGGAAAGCTGGAGGAGGCTTCGGGCAGTTCTCTGTTTATGGACGAGATCGGCAATCTTCCTATGCATCTGCAGGCCAAACTTCTCTCGGCGCTGCAGAACCGGCAGGTGACGGCGCTCGGCTCAAATCATCCGGTATCGTTTGATGTCAGGCTCATATGTGCCACCAACCGCGATATCGATGCAATGGTGGCCGAGGGCTGTTTCAGAGAGGATCTGCTATACAGAATCAACACGATACGCTTGCACTTGCCACCTTTACGACAGCGTAAGGCTGACATAATGGTGCTTGCCCGACGCTTTGCGGCAGAATTTGGAGCGCGATACCGCGGACATGAAATGGCAGTCAGCGATGGGGCTGAAAGTCGGCTCGTCGGTCACAGTTGGCCCGGAAATATCAGAGAACTCCGACATGCGGTGGAGAAGGCTGTCATAATATCAGGTTCGGCCGACTCTCTTGTGGCCTCTGACTTCGATCTGTCACCTGTGGCCGTAGCCTCCGGCGGTCCGACGACTACTCAGCCGGCAATGACAATAGAGGAAATGGAGCGACGGATGATAATCGAGGCCATTGATGCCTGCGGAGGCAATCTTAGCGCGGCGGCTCAACGGCTCGGCATCACCCGCCAGACACTCTATAATAAAATGCGACGCTACGCCCTATGAAAAACGTATGGATCCCCATTTCGGTACTTGTGCTGGCGTCAGCAGTGACTGGAGCTCTGATGGTGTCAGGCGAGTGGGTATTCGGTATAATATCGATGTCAGTAGTGATATGGGCTATGCACAAATCGTTTGTCATGTTGACGCGTGAGAAACGGGCCGTGGGATTACTGCTCGAAGCTTTGCGCAACGACGATTATTCACGGAGATTGACAGGCACGTCGGACGACACGGCCCGACAACTTCATGAGATCTCTTATATTCTGCGAAATCTTAAGAAAAGCACGATAGAACAGGAGGTGGTATATTCCACGATATTGCGTCATATCAGTTCCGGTGTGATATTGGTGGATGATCGTGGCTATGTGTTGATGGCCAACGATATGGCTTTGAAAATACTTGGAGTGGAAGTGCTGACGCATATCGATCGGTTGAAGGGATCGGCTCCGGCTATTGCCAGATGCATTGTCGAGATGCCGTCGGGAGGGGAGTGTCATACGGAGATCGGCGACGGTCCTTCAGGTCGGCATGTGTTGCATATCCATGCCAGTGTGCTTGAAGTCGCCGAAAAGAGATTGAAAACCATAGTTATGACCGATATCAGCCGCGAAATAGAGCGCAACGAAACCGAGTCGTGGATCAGGCTGACAAGGATGTTGGTGCATGAAATCAACAACTCGCTCACTCCGATAGTTTCTATTGCCGATATGCTTAAGGAGGGCAGTGATTCAGATGAGGCTGTAAGGGGATTGTCGGCGATCAGTCGTATATGTGATGATATAAGAGAATTCGTCAATGGCGTTAGGTCTTTTTCGCATATAGCGGAGCCGAGCATGAGGCTTGTAGACCTCAGGCCGCTTCTCGACGACCTGTTGCTGTCGTGTCATGGATCGGGCGATGCTGAGGTGACTGTTGAGTGCGATGAAAATCTGATGGCATGGACCGATCCGGCGTTATTGTCGCGTGCTGTCGGCAATGTGGTTCTGAATGCCTTTCAGGCGATGGAAACCGTAGTGAATCCGCAACTGCATATAAGAGCCGGGGTTTCGACTGATGATGTCGTATTCATTGAAGTGTCAAACAATGGTCCGAGGATAGCCGATACTGTCGCGCATGATATTTTTGTACCGTTCTTCACTACCCGCAGCCAAGGTCAGGGCGTCGGCCTTGCATTGAGCCGACGGATCATGATAGCGCTTGGCGGTAATCTGTCGCTCGTGCCTTATTCGTCGTCCGATTGCGATTTAACCACATTCCGTTTTGAAATCCGGTGATATAGTGCTGAAACGGGCCATGATATACCTTTGAAGCGCATGGCAGCCATTATCAGTCGAAATTTTATTGACGGTCTGCAAGGCAGATCACCGGCAAGGGAGTGCAGGGCAGTCACACGGTCGCGCAGATGTCCGTGGATGATCTGAGATGCAAGAAAATCCAGAATATGGAGATAATAGGCATTCATTTCGCTGTCGTCTACAGCATATTTTAATTGGATTTGACGGGTTAGTCTTACTGTGCCGTAGTAAAAATCAAATGTCTTTGAATAAGATTCTTCAGAGCTGACCGATGAGTGTCCGACACTGTAAAGCAATGTCTTGTCAGGCATATAGGCAACAGCCATACATGATGCCATAGCAGCTATTATCTGTAGATCCTCGCACGTATTGGCCCTGTTTCTGAATAGTTCCGTATCGTTACTGTATTCAGCCATCATGGCGTCACGTCGCCATAATGCGGTCGACAGATGCGGATATGGCTTTAGCTCTCTGTTGAGCAAAGATATGAGTAGTTGTCCCTTTTCAGCTATTTCTGTTTTGTCCGCATTATACCGATAGGGGATTGTCTGGCCGCTGTTGACGTCGTAATATTCCCATGCAGTGTGCACCATTCCCACATGGATGTTTTTCTCCATAAAGTCAAACTGTTTCTGCAGTTTGTAGGGATCGCTCCATCTGTCATCGCCTGCACAGTCGGCAAGATATCGGCCGGTACAACTCAGCAACGTGTCAAAGTAGTTGTCAATCAGCCCCTTGTTCCGGCAGTTGCAATGCAATCGTATTATATCGGGGTAGTCAGCTTGATATTTTCGGCATATTTCAGCTGTTGTGGCGCTCGAGCCATCTTCACCAATCACAATTTCCATGCGTCCGTTAAAACGCTGTGCTATAATTGACTCCAGACAGCGGGCTATTGTGGCCTCCTGATTGTAGGTCACAACAATAACCGATATGTCGGGTCTGGCACTATGATTGCAATTCACTTCCTCGGACGATATTTATTATGTTTTTGTGATGTTTTACAAAAATACAACCTTTTTCGTCTGATGTCAAATGGTCTTGCGAAAATTTATTGAAACGACGAGTCTTTTTTTTCTACATCATTTGACTACGCAGGAATATTGTTGTTGTTGTTAGTTGATTGAAGTCCGTCGGATTATGCCTACGGATAACATGGATAACGCATGTATCGATGATTGCGACGCTGACCGCGCTGACAGGGAGATTTTGGAGCAGTAGTTTCTCTGCTTGGTTATCCTGACTGCCGCAAATTTTACATAATAGCGGTTATGGGCAAAAAGTGTCATATTATAAAATGAGGATGCTTTGGCTGCACGGATCCGCCATCTATCTTACGTCTGATTGATCCTATATATGCTTTCAGCTTAACGGAATTAAAAACCTAACATTTTGAAAATTATAATACATTGCGTAACTTTGCGGGAAAGAATCAGATTTATTCGCATTCATGCAGTCAGCAACGTCATTCATATCAACGAAACGAAGCCGTTCAATAATTCGGCTTCTGACCGTATGGGCTGTTTTGGCTTTGTTGATGCTATGTGGTTGCCTGCAGTTTCATCATCATGATGATTCCGGACATCTTTGCATACATATCGCAGATTCTATGGCCGATCATCATTCGGACAACAACGACATAGGATCCGAACCTGATGGCTGTTCGCTGCATTTGCCATCGGTAACCAATCAGAAACGTGCGGATTGTAATCTGTCGGTATCACACCATGATGCCTCCTTCTCCGACTTTATTGCGTTCAGTGCTTATAGCCCTATCATTCTATGTGCTGTAGATGAGTTGCATACAATCCCAGATCCTGTAATATCCGATAAAGTACTCAGATATATTAGTTTCAGAGCACCCCCGTATGTGTGATTTGTCAGATAATTAATCATACATAACCACAAGCTCTATAAATATCATGAGTAACTCACAAAAATTAGCTGCGAGTGATTTTTGAGTTTTGTTCGAGTGATTTTTTTCTTGAAGACGAATGCGTGTAGTGAGCTATACGACTGAGTATGACAGAGAAAAGCGCCGAGCAAAAGCGAAAAGCGCCGCATCGAATCAAGAGTTACTGATGAGTTTGATAATATAAACTAATTTTTGAGAGTTACTTATATATATGAATCGGAATATCAGCACAATACTCCCCTGCTTTGTCGCGGCATTTGCCGTCATGTCATGCGGGAGTCACAATCACGCGGAGTCAAAAGAAGAAGAAGGTCACGACCATGATCATGGTGAGGAAATCGTGATACATCCTGAAGAAGCCGAAAAATTCGGAATTAAAACCACAGTTATCGCTCCGGCCGAATTTCACAATGTCATACCCGCCAGCGGATCAATTGACTATTCTCCTGAAAGCAACATTACAATCAGCAGTCCTGTGGCCGGACGTCTTACATTCGCAAGCCGTATTTCGGTGGGCACGTCTGTCGGAGCCGGACAGCTTATAGCCGATATACGGCCTGATGGTGTAAGCGGAGGTAATATCGATGCGGCAGCCAAGGCGCGTATGGAGGCTGCAAAACGCGAATTGGACAGAATCACACCGCTTTATGACGATGGTATAGTCACCGCTCGCGATCTCAATGCCGCCCGTCTGGCTTATCAGGAAGCTAAGGCAGCGTATTCATCTGCTGCGGCGTCGGGCCGGATTACGTCGCCTATTGCCGGTGTCGTCGCAGCCTTGCCGGTGACAAACAACGAAATAGTCAGCGTCGGCACACCTATAGCCACTGTAGTCCGCCAGGGACGCTTGACTTTAAGGGTCGATGTCGCCGAAAAGTATTATCCCTATCTTGCAGGAGTGACATCATGCAATATTCTCACTCCCGGATCCGACAGATGGATCGCTCTCAGTGAGCTTGACGGACGCAAGGAAGGTGTCGTATCAGGCAATAGCAGTGAATCGCGGCAGGGATACGTAACGATGATATTTACTTTTGTCAACGACGGCTCTATCAGTCCAGGTGCATTTGCGGAAGTCAATCTGTTGTCGGCGCCCATACAGGATATTATATCGGTGCCGGCCGAGGCTGTCACCGAGCAGCAGGGACAGATCTTTGTCTATCGTCGTATCGATGCTCACGGATATGAAAAAGTGCCCGTGGTATGCGGAATGCCCGATGGACGTATGATAGAGAGTTAAAGCGGTGTGCATC
>JAIDKJ010000467.1 GCA_029051835.1 Paramuribaculum sp.
GCTCAAGCGCGTTGAGGTCCTCGGGGTTGAAGATGTAGGGGAGAGCGGCGCGATTGATGGTGCCGTCTTCTTTCATTGCATCTTTGCCCACGTTGCGGGTGTCAGGCACCTGCTTTGCGAGCACAACGATGTTAAGGCTCATACTTTTCGTTATTTTTGGTAATTTCTAATTCAGGCTACAAAGATACTAATTTCGGCCGACAACGGCAAAACTACAGAGCGCATAGGCTCAGTCGTGGCTGCTGCCGTCGAAACAATGGGTACAGATCTTGCATTTGGGCAGTCCGATCGAGCTTACGACATTCTCTATCGAGCTGAACTGAAGAGAGTCGATGCCGAGCTGCTGGCGTATAGTTTCCACCATACGGCAGTATCTCTCGCTGCCGGTGGCTGCATATTCGTCAAGATTGCGGTCGTGTTCACCCTCCAGATCCTTTATCACGCGGCGGGTGATCAGCTCCAGCTCGCTTTTGGAAGCGGTGAAGTTAAGGAAACGGCAGGGATATATCAGCGGGGGGCAGCTGATACGCATGTGCACCTCGCGGGCGCCCGACTCATACAGATCGCTGACGTTGTCGCGCAGCTGCGTTCCTCTGACGATAGAGTCGTCGCAGAATATCACCTTGCGGTCGCGCAGAAGAGATTTGTTGGGGATCAGCTTCATCTTGGCCACCAGCTCGCGACGCTCCTGTGTACTCGGAGTGAAACTGCGGGGCCATGTGGGAGTATACTTTACGATACCGCGCTTGTAGGGCACTCCCTTGCCCTCGGCATAACCGAGAGCCACTCCGATACCCGAATCGGGGATAGCGCTGACAAAGTCGGCGTCGGTATCATCGTCGCTACCCATATTCTTGCCGCATTCATAGCGCATCTCGTCGACGTTGCGTCCTTCGTACTGACACACCGGATAACCGTAATATGTCCACAGGAAAGCGCATACCTGCATCTCTTCGCCGGGAGCCTTGAGCTGACGCATACCATCGGCGTCAAACTCCACGATCTCACCCGGACCGAGGTCACGCTCTATCCGGAAACCGAGATTGGGGAATGCACAGCTTTCGGAAGTAGCGGCAAACGCGCCTTCCTTACGGCCTATGATGATCGGAGTGCGTCCAAGACGGTCGCGGGCCGCTATTATACGGTCCTCGAGCAGCAGAAGCATGCTGCACGATCCCTTCACACGGTTGTAGACATTCTCTATGCCGCTCACATAGTCGCTTCCCTCGCTGATGAGGGCGGCTATCATTTCGGTGGGATTGATTATATCGTAGCTGTGCTCGCAGAAGTGATGACCTTTTTCAAGCAGCTCCCTCTCAAGCTCACGGATATTGTTGATACGCCCGACGGTCACTATAGCAAACTTGCCGAGGTGGCAGTTGACGATTATCGGCTGTGCGTCCGTGTCGCTTATCACGCCGATACCCTGGCGACCCGAGAATTCATGAAGATCGCCTTCGAATTTAGTGCGGAAATAAGAGTTCTCTATATTGTGTATGGAGCGGCTGAACACACCATCGTTCACCGTAGCCATACCCGCACGCTTGGTGCCCATGTGACTATTGTAGTCGACGCCGTAAAACAGCTCGCTGACACAGTCAGAACGTTTTGAGATTCCGAAAAAACCTCCCATAGTCAATTATTTAAGCAGGTGGTCATACGATCGCGGGATCATAGCGGAGCCACCTGCTGTCAGTTGTGATTTGATTGTTTATTTATGGTTTTCGATCCATTTTCGTGCATTGACGAAAGCGTCGATCCACGGCGTCACTTCGTCGGAGCGGCGTGAGGCGGGATAATAGCCGCACTGCCACGGGAATATCGCCCTCTCAAGGTGAGGCATCATAGCCAGATGACGGCCGTCGGCCGAGCAGATTCCGGCTACGGCTCCACGCGAGCCGTTGGGGTTGCCCGGATATGAGGCGTAGCTGTAACGAGCCACCACATTGTAGTTTTCAAGCGGCATCGGCAACACGAATTTGCCCTCGCCGTGAGCCACCCATATACCGGTCTTCATGCCCGACAGCGGCCCGAACATCACCGAATTGTTCTCAGGCACCGTCACTCCAAGGAACTGCGACTCGAACTTATGGCTGTCGTTGTGCTCCATCCTCGCGCGCTTGGGAGGCTCGGGATTGATGAGGTTGAGTTCCACCATCAGCTGGCATCCGTTGCAGATACCGAGGCTGAGCGTGTCGGTACGCTTGTAGAAGCGTTCGAGAGCCGTGCGGGCGTTGTCGTTCCAGAGGAAGCCGCCGGCCCATCCTTTGGCAGAGCCGAGTACGTCGGAATTGGAGAATCCGCCGCAGAACACGATCATATTCACATCCTCGAGCGTTTCACGTCCGCTCATCAGGTCGGTCATGTGCACATCCTTGACGTCGAATCCGGCCAGATAAAGCGAATAGGCCATCTCGCGGTCGCCATTGACGCCCTTCTCTCTTATGATAGCGGCGCGCACACCCGACTTGGCATGACGGCCGAGCGTCAGGCCACGCGAGGCCAGCTTGCCGTCGAAGCCCTTGGGCAGACGATAGCGGATAGGCTGCTTCTTGTAGTTCTCGAAACGGCTGGCCGCCTGTTTTTCGCCGCTCTGACAGCGGTCGAGCAGATACGACGGACGCATCCATACATCGCGCAGCCAGTCGATGCCGAGCATCGTTTCCTCTCCGCAATGGTTGATCATCAGCACACGCTCTTCGGCCGGCTTGCCGATGACGAAGTGTTTCACTCCGGCCTTATCGAGAAGCTCCATCGCCTTGTCGGCCTTGTCGTCGGCTATCTGAAGCACCACTGCAGGATTCTCGGCAAACAGTATCTTGACGAGATCGCTCTCTCCGGCGGCCACAAAGCCGTCAGTCGACATCTCGATACCACCCTTGGTGTTGGCAAACGCCATTTCAAGCAGAGTGGTCACCAGACCTCCGGCTGAAACGTCGTGGGCGGCAATCACCGAACCACGGGCCACAAGCCGCTGCACAGCGTTGAACGCCGCCACAAACCGGGCATTGTCGGCCACCGTCGGCGCGTCGGCGCCCAGACGGTTCATAGTCTGACCCAGGGCCGAGCCGCCGAGTTTAAGCGCATCGGACGAGAAGTCCACATATATAAGTAGCGATTTCTTGGGCTGCATCACCGGACTTACCGTGCGCTTCACATCGGTCACCTCTCCGGCGGCCGATATGATCACGGTGCCGGGAGCGTACACCTTGTCATCGCCATATTTCTGAGTCATCGAAAGACTGTCCTTGCCGGTGGGTATGTTGATACCCAGGGCGCAGGCGAAGTCGCTGCAGGCCTCCACCGCACGGTAAAGAGCGGCATCCTCGCCGGCATTGCGGCAAGGCCACATCCAGTTGGCCGACAACGAGACAGCCTTCAGGCCACCCTTAAGAGGAGCGCCCACTATATTTGTCAGCGATTCGGCCACAGCCATCACTGAGCCACGCGCGGCATCGACCAGAGCCACCTGAGGAGCATGGCCTATCGAGGTGGCAATACCCTCCTTGCCGCGGTAATCGAGAGCCACCTCGCCGCAGTCGCTGAGCGGGAGCTGTATCGCGCCCTGACACTGCTGACGAGCCACTTTGCCGGTAACCGAACGGTCGACCTTGTTGGTAAGCCAGTCCTTTGACGCCACAGCCTCCAGGCTGAGCACGTCGCGCACATAATCCTCGATCTTGTCGGAAGAGTATTCAAGATCGGCATAAGTATTCACTACCGTGTTGTCGGTCATCACCGTCTTGGGCGAATTGCCGAACATGTCGGCCATGGCAAGATCGATCGGCTTGACGCCATCGGCCTGCTCGAACACGAAGCGGTCGTCGGCAGTGGTTTCACCCACCACATACAGCGGGCTGCGCTCGCGCTCGGCGATGCGTGCCACCCGCTCTATATCGTCGGCATGGAGCACCATGCCCATGCGTTCCTGACTTTCATTGCCCACGATCTCCTTGGCCGACAGAGTTTTGTCGCCGACAGGAAGGGCGTCGAGATCGATATGACCGCCGGTCGCCTCCACAAGCTCCGACAGAGCGTTGAGATGGCCGCCTGCGCCATGGTCGTGGATCGAAACAATGGGGTTGCTGTCGCTCTCGGCAAGAGCACGTATCACGTTGCTGACACGCTTCTGCATCTCAGGGTTGGCTCGCTGCACTGCGTTAAGCTCGATAGCGTTGGCATACTGGCCGGTAGCCACCGACGAAACGGCGCCGCCACCCATACCGATGCGATAATTGTCGCCACCCATCACCACTACTTTCTCGCCAGGCTCGGGAGTGCCTTTGATGGCATCGCGGGCTGCTGCGAAGCCCACACCTCCGGCAAGCATGATCACCTTGTCGTAGGCATACAGTTTGCCGTTCTCGTCATGCTCGAAGGTGAGCAGCGATCCGCAGATCAGCGGCTGGCCGAACTTGTTGCCGAAATCCGACGCTCCGTTCGAAGCCTTGATGAGTATGTCGCAGGGGGTCTGATAAAGCCACACTCGCGGATTCATCATCAGCTCCCAGCGATGCTCGGGACTCATGCGCGGATACGATGTCATATATACAGCCGTGCCCGCTATCGGCAGACTGGCGCGACCTCCGCCGAGGCGGTCGCGGATCTCGCCGCCCGAACCGGTTGCAGCGCCGTTGAAAGGCTCCACGGTAGTCGGGAAATTGTGGGTTTCGGCTTTAAGCGATATTACGGTCGGCACCTCCTTGACGTCGAAATAATCGGGCTGCTCGGGATTGACCGGATAGAACTGCTCCACCTTCGGACCCTTCACAAAAGCCACATTGTCCTTATAAGCCGACACCAGACCGTTGGGATTGGTCTGCGATGTCTTCTTGATAAGCTTGAACAGCGACATGGGCTTCTCCTGGCCGTCGATCACGAATGTACCGTTGAAAATCTTGTGACGGCAATGCTCGGAGTTGACCTGCGAGAATCCGAACACTTCGCTGTCGGTCAGCGGGCGTCCGAGCCTGCGCGACAGGTCGCGGAGATAGTTCTCCTCGTCGGCGCTGAGCGCCAGTCCCTCCGCACGGTTGTACTCGGCTATATCTTCGATATACACTATAGGCTCCGGCTTGCGGTCGGTGGTAAACACTCGTGAATTGAGCCCATCGTAAACACGCTGAAGCATCTTGTCGAACTTTGGCGGATTTTCACGCGCCACTACAAACTGTTCAATGCGCGTGATTCCTGTCAGCCCCATATTCTGGGTAATCTCTACAGCATTTGTGCTCCACGGGGTTATCATCTCCTTGCGGGGACCCACAAATGTGCCTTTCACTGAAGTTGACGAAAGAGGTTTGGCGCCTCCGAATAGCCACGTGAGCTTCTCCTTCTCCTGGTCAGAGAAACGGTGGTCTGTTTCCACAGCTGTCACTGTGTCGGCGCCTTTCTTGAAGAATACGACCATGCTTGGTTTATTGTTGGTGATGTTTATGGGTGCAAATTTAAGCATTCTTGGCGAAAATTCAACCCATGCGACCCGATTTTGACACATACTATTAACACAACGCCACACCGCGCACTTCGGCCGCCGCCCACTCCGCCACCACATCACACACGCCCCGCCGCGCCCCTCGCAGCGCTGTTCCGCAACAGTTACGCGACCAACACTTGGCAGTTTGGCACATTTTTCTTAAATTTGCGACCGGAAAATCAAAAACATCATAATTATATGATCAACTCTCAAGACATCAAAAACGGCACCTGCATACGCATGGACGGCCGCCTCTACTTCTGTGTAGAATTCCTCCACGTGAAGCCCGGCAAAGGCAACACCTTTATGCGCACCAAGCTTAAGGACGTTGTCGACGGCCGCGTACTCGAGCGCCGCTTCAACATCGGCGAAAAACTTGAAGACGTGAGAGTCGAGCGCCGCCCCTTCCAGTATCTCTACACCGATGGCGACGACGATATATTCATGAACAACGAAACGTTCGAACAGATACCCATCAACAAGGAACTCGTCACCGGCGCAGCTTTCATGAAAGAGGGCGACACCGTGGAAGTAGTGACCGACGCCTCTACCGAAACTGTGCTCTTCGCCGAAATGCCCATCAAGACCGTGCTTAAGATCACATACACCGAGCCGGGACTCAAAGGCGACACCGCAACCAACACTCTCAAACCGGCTACCGTAGAAACCGGTGCTGAAGTGCGTGTGCCCCTCTTCATCAACGAAGGCGAACTGATCGAGGTAGACACCCGCGACGGATCCTACATTGGCCGCGTCAAGGCTTGACCCCGACAACATCAACGACATAAAAGGCGCTGTGTCAAACAGGATTTCGACACAGCGCCTTGTTTTATGTCCGGATTGAGAGGTTGCTGTCAGAGTGGTCCAGATGGCAGGAGCCTGTTATCGGTCTTCGACCGCTTCGCCTTTGCGAAGAATCCTCGGGCGACGACCCAGATGGGCCATTATGACACAATCTCATTTTCATATTACCTGACATTCAGCCAACACCGCCCACACCTGCAAAAACACGCCCGAAACCATCCTTAAAAAACCGAAACACATATTTTTCACCAAAAATTTGCCAATACCGACTATTGACACTATATTTGCACCCACAACAACCGATTAACGTAATAATGAAAACAGTTCTTCCCCGAATTCTGCTTGCCTTGGCCGCCCTCGGAGCATGGGCTGCGTATGAAAGCACACAAAAAAGCAACGCTATCCAGACACCGCACACCGAAACAGTCGAGCGGATCACCGATAGCGAGGCTCTACTCAACGCACGCATAAAAGCAGATAATGACACACAGCAAGTCAGACACCTCTCGCAGGCCACTGTCAAACTCGACAGAAACCACTGAGCGAGAGTCTTACGACGCGACATCGGCAGAAACACCCACACCGACACTCCCCATAGAAGAGCATCCTTGGGAACCGTTTATTCCCGAAGGAGCGCGACTTATATTCATGGGGACATTCCCGCCACAGCCCAAAAGATGGCAGATGCCGTTTTTCTACCCCAACCGCATCAACGACTTCTGGCGGATAATGGGAATTGCCGTATATGACGATGCGCAACATCTGACAGATCCGTCGACCGGAGGATTCCGGCTCGACCACATCCGCCATACACTCACGGATCTGCACATAGCCATGTGGGACACAGCAGCCAAAGTGCGCCGCCTGCGCGAAAACGCATCCGACAAATATCTTGAGATAGTGGAACCCGTCGATCTTCGGGCGCTGCTCGAACGGATGCCCGACTGCACCGAGATAGCCACCACCGGACAAAAAGCCGCCGAAGTCATAGCATCGCTGACAGCATCGGCAGTGCCGTCGATGGGAAAATTTGTCGAAACAGACTATGCCGGACGGCACATTCGCCACTGGCGCATGCCATCCACCTCACGTGCCTATCCCATGTCGATCACAGCCAAAGCAGCTTATTATTCCGATATGCTTCGCACCATCGGACTTATCTGACCGAACGATCTCCCACGCCATACGGCACAGTAATATCCAACTAATATACAAGAGAAGACGCATCAGAGATTCCTCCAATGCGTCTTCCGATTTTTTTTACGCCTATGATAACAGCTGCGAGCGCGCCGCACACGACGGCGATCCATCGCTCAACCGATTATCACTCTGCGGCGGGAGCTTCTGCAGCAGGTGCCTCTTCGGCGGGAGCAGCCTCCTCGGCGGGAGCTTCGGCAGCAGCGGCAGCGGCTTCAGCCTCAGCCTTTGCAGCAGCGATCTCAGCCTTCTTCTTGGCTACGATCTCAGCCTTTGCCTTGTTCTTGGCCTGCTCAGCCTCGAAGCGCTCTTTGGCGGCGAGCTCTTTCTTGTCGGCCATGGATGCAACGAGAGCGTCGGTCTGACCCTGCTTCATCTTCTTCCATGCCTCGAAACGACGCTGTGCTTCAGCCTCGTCGAAAGCGCCTTTTTTCACGCCACCCTGGAGATGCTTCATGAGCATCACACCCTCTGAAGAGAGGATAGTGCGGACGGTGTCGGTAGGCTCTGCGCCTACATTTACCCAATACAAAGCCCGTTCGAAGTTCAATGTTATTGTAGCAGGATTAGTGTTCGGATTATAGGAACCTATCCTTTCAATAAATTTACCATCTCGTGGTGCCCTGCTATCGGCGATAACAATAGGATAGAACGCATAGTTCTTACGACCATGACGTTGCAGTCTGATTTTGGTTGCCATTAGAAAATGTCGGTTAAAATTTGGTTTTGTATTGATTGCGGGTGCAAAGTTACTGATTATTTCTCATACGGCAATGCATCCGCGCGGTTTATTTGGCATTTTATGCCCCGAATCATCACAATCCTCGGGATTCTCCACAAGCAGCACCGAAACCTCACGCCATGCATAACACACAAAACCGACCCGCTCCCCTGCCGGAATTGCATCACAGCTGGCGGCGAAGCTGCCTGCGCCACTTCAGCAGGCGGCCGCTACGGTCGAGCATGAAAAGCACAGCCAGCACGGCCACTACCGCGAGCGTAAACTGCCACAATCGCGCCGAGCCTTCAAGCGCAAGGCTGTCGAGCACCTTATCATCGGGAGCCGACGCCTCTACAAAATCGGCATCAATCGAGGCAGCCGTACGTTTCCACTGTATCACACCATCGCGAAGCCACACGAGCGAAATCGCTCCCCTCACCAGCTCCTTGAGCTGGGTCGGATCGGCTGAATACACCGGATAATCAGCCATCGACAGGTCGGTCCACTCATCGGCCTGACGGCTTCCGGCGCCAATAACGGCCACTACGGAACCGCCGCTATTCTTCACCCTGTCGGTCAACTCATTGACAAGATACGTAAACGACACATCGGCACGGTCATATTCCGGAATCACCACAAGAAGCGTGCCCCCCTCCGGCTCTACGACGTAAGCGCTCACATCCTCTCCACGATCGGTTATCACCAGATCGGGACGGTCGTCGATCTGACCGCCGACCATCCGGCGCTCCACAAAAGTCCATGTGGAGTCAGGAAGCGAAGCGACATCATACGCGCGCCTTACGCCATCTTTTTCATATACGAACTCAAACTCCGGAGCCACTCCGTCCTCGTCGCCAAGCAGAGCGACCAGATCCGTCCCCACAGGGAACGGCCTGAAATCCACCATCGGCTGCACAGTATAGCCTATAAACGCCACCACCGCCACATAAAACGACGCCACAAGCAGCACCAGCCATTGTATATACGGGCCGAACAGACATCCGACCCTGCGGTTATATATCAGCAGAACGACCAGAGCAGCCACAATCGCCACATTCTTGAAAAAAGTAGCGGCATTAGACAGGTGGAACATCTCGCCGAAGCATCCGCAGTCGCTCACAGGGTCAGCGGCCCACACGTATGCCGTCAGCGGGAGCATCACCCCCATCATGAGGGTCATAAGCCACACCACCGTACGCCGGTAACAACCGGCAGCAAGCATCACTCCGGCAATAAATTCGACAGAAGCGACAAACATTGCAGCCGCAATGACAAGCGATCGCGGCTGTACCATGCCCCATGCCTGCAGATACTCCTCGATTTTGAACACGAAGCCCCAGAGGTCATCGGCCTTGGCGAATCCCGAAACGATAAAAACCGCTCCTACGGCCAGTCGGAGCGCCCACACTCCGGCCTGCGACAGCGCTGACAGTTGTTGCCGACCCCCGGTCATTCGGTGAGCTTTATAATGCCGAACACAGCATAATTGACCATATCCATATAGTTGGCGTCGATTCCCTCCGACACCTCCGTCACACCGCTATGATCCTCGATCTGCTTGGTGCGCTGCAGCTTGGTGAGTATCAGATCGGTGTACGAATTGATCCGCATACCGCGCCACGCCTCGTCATAGTCATGATTCTTGGCCTTCATCAGCTCGCGCGCCTGATCGGCATACTTATCGTACAATTCCAGAGCACGTTCCGAAGTGATATCGATATCGTCGGCAAATCCACAGTCGAGCTGTATCAGCCCCACCAGACCATAGTTGACTATCGCTATGAATTCCGGCAGAATCCCCTCGTCGACCATCGCCTCCTTCTTGATTTCCAGAGAGCGTATACGCTTGGCTTTGATATAGATCTGATCGGTGATCGATTCAGGCCGCATCATGCGCCACGAAGGCCCGTAATCATTGAGCTTACGGGCGAAAATATCGCGACAGAGCGCCATCGCCCCGTCAAACTGCCGGTTGGTTTCGTCGTATCTGGTCATAGTAATTGACATGCATTAGCCTGACGGGCACTACGCCGCATCACCCTGCAAAATTAAGCCAAATATTCATAACGTGCAATACGCAAGCGCGGCGACCAGCCTCTTCAGGCATGGTCGCCACGCGATAGGTAAGCCGGCGGCCGACATAGACATATATCTAATAACGCTTTCGGCCGCTTCCGGCGATGTCATTTCACTGCTTTGTTGGCATATCCCACCAGCACGAGGATAAACGCTGCGAGAGCGAGGCCACCTCCAATCGAAAGAAGCACCAGAGCATTGCCCGAAGTAAACAGGGTTGCGATCATGAACCCGACACCTGCCAGAGCAAAAAGAATAGCAAGAGCAATAAGACCTTTCATAGTAGTATGTGTTTTTAACGTTGTTTTATTCTATAACACACACTATTGCCAAAAGTAGGTCGGCTTAATACTTTTTAACACGACGCAGAATGCCAACGCGGCCACCGGACCGTCAGTCCTCACGTATGATGAGGAGCACATCCGACGGTTGCAACCGTCGACGTCCGTTGGGCACTATATAGCGGCCGTCCCTGCGTATCATTATCACCAGCGACCCCTGCGGCAATTCCAGATCGCGGAGCAGATCGCTCTTTTCAAGATGCGCCTGCGTCAGCGTCAGCGTATGGAGCGAAGTCGGCAGCTCGTCGGGAATCTCCACACCGAAATGATCGTCGACAGCCTCCTGCCGCTCAACAAGCCCCATGCGCCTGGCAGCCGCCATAACAGTGGTCCCCTGCACGAGCAGCGACAATATCGTGACAAAAAACACTATATTGAATATCTGCGAAGCCCCCTCCACGTGAGCCACCACCGGATAGGTGGCAAATATGATAGGCACTGCACCGCGCAAGCCCACCCACGACACAAACAGCTTGGGCCGCAACCCGACACTCCTGAACGGCAGAAGCGAACAGAACACACTGAGCGGACGTCCGACCACGATCATGAACGCGCCAATGAGCAGCGACACCGCCGCTACCGACAGCATTTCATGCGGATTGACAAGCAGGCCGAGCATAAGGAACACCACTATCTGCGCAAGCCATGT
The DNA here is from genome assembly GCA_029051835.1 of Paramuribaculum sp. Classification (GTDB taxonomy): domain Bacteria; phylum Bacteroidota; class Bacteroidia; order Bacteroidales; family Muribaculaceae; genus Paramuribaculum. The sequence continues at coordinate 11,265 of JAIDKJ010000467.1, forward strand.
GATGCCGTCGATAAACTTCGCTATGCCGCGATGTCCGGCCACACGCCCGTTGCCCACCGTTATGCCGCACAGATACACAGCCAGATACCCATTGCCGCCAAGCGCTGTGGTGGCAGCATAAGAGAAAAACACGCAGCCCACTATGAGAATGGCCGTCATGGCCACCGCCTGAGAGGGATCCTCATTGTCGGCCGACGATCCTCCAAGCCGCCGATAGACCGACGCGAGCCAGATCGTAAGTCGACCCGTCAGAAATCCTCCCGCTATGCCTATGCCGAACTGCAT
>JAIDKJ010000468.1 GCA_029051835.1 Paramuribaculum sp.
ACATAAATCCCCACGCATGGAGAGATGCCACCGGAGCCGTCATGCAGGAGGGATTCATCTTTTCCGACACCATAGCCGGCAACATAGCCGTGGGCGCAGAGCGTCCCGACGCCGAGCGGCTGCGTAATGCCGCCGCCACGGCCTGCATCGACTCCTTTGTCGACTCTCTGCCGCTCGGATTCGACACCCGGATAGGCATGGAGGGATGCGGCGTCAGCCAGGGGCAGAAACAGCGCATACTCATAGCCCGCACCGTCTACAAAAATCCCCGTTACATATTTTTGGACGAAGCCACCAACGCCCTCGACGCCAACAACGAGCGCCACATCATGGCCAATCTCGGCGACTTCTGCCGGGGCAAGACGGTGGTGATCGTGGCCCACCGCCTCAGCACCGTGCGCGATGCCGACAACATCATAGTGCTCGACCACGGGCGAATAGCCGAACAGGGGAGCCACAGCAGCCTCGTGGAGCGGCGCGGGCTCTACTACAACCTTATCAGAAACCAGCTTGAACTCGGCAACTGATGGACCGACAACACAACGAAAACAGAAACATCCACCCCTCGGCCGACCACTGCGACGAGGTGAGAAAGGTGCTCGACCGGCTGCCTTCGGGCGTAATATGGTGGTCGGTAGCACTGTTCGCGGCCATAACGGCCGGCATAGCGGCGCTGCTGCTGTTCACCGACGCGTCCTCGGTGGTCAGGACACTGATCCCCTCGGCCTCCTGACCACCGCGCCGGCCCGGTAAAGCTATAGATACAGCAGACCCTGCGCCACAGGTAAAACCTTTGACACAGGGCCTTGCGTTATCGTATCATGTCCGGCGGCTCAGGCCTCCGGACACGGTGCCGGAGCGATCAGTTGACCTCGAGCATCTCCACCTCGAACACGAGAGTGGATCCTGCAGGTATGCTGCCGGCCTCATTGTTGCCGTAGCCGAGCGAAGCGGGGATGTAGAGCACATATTTCGAGCCCTTGTTCATCATCTTCAGACCCTCGGCAAAGCCGGGTATCACCTGAGTGACGGGGAAATCGGCAGGCTCGCCGCGATCAACGGAGCTGTCAAACACAGTGCCGTCGATAAGCTTGCCGGTGTAGTGCACCTTTACAGTGCTGTCGTCCTTTGGCATCGGACCTTCGCCCTGCTTCACCACCTTGTAGGCGAGTCCCGACTCGGTAGTCTTGATCGAAGCGTCGGCGGCTATCTGCTCCTGTATGTAGGCGGCGCCTTTGGCCTCGTTCTCCTTGGCGGTGCCGGCTGCAGCCTCACGCTTGGCGGCCTCGGCGGCCATCTGACGCTCGCGCAGCATTTCCTGTGCGCGGTTCATGAGCATCTGGAACTGGCCAACCTCCATCTGCATGGTTGTGGAGTTGATGGTGTCGGTCTTGAAAGCCTTGGCAAACTCGGCATAGACTGTTGCGCGGTCGATATCGATCGAGTCAGTAGCCAGATAGTTGATATGCTGCGCCATGTTCATGCCCATATATATGCCCTGCAGATAGTCGGCATCGGCGGTGTCGGTCATGATCATCTGCTTGAAGCCACGCAGGAATGCGTCGCGGTCAAACTTCTTCTTCTGGTCGGCCGACATGGAGTTCTTGAAGTGTTCGGCCACCATAAGACCCTGCGAACGACCCATGTAGTAGGCCAGCGAATCGCTGAATGTTTCGGGAGCGGCGCTCGATGACTTTCCGCAGCCTGTAGCGCCGATCATCATTGCGGCCACGCCGCAAGCGATAATAATCTTTTTCATAAAAAGTGGTTGAGTGTATAGATTTGGTGATTTTTCATTTTTTGTGTATCACGTCCACGAGCGTCACCTCGAAGATGATCACCGCTCCGGGCTGTATCACGTCGCCCACGCCGTCCGATCCGTAGGCGAGCGCCGGGGGTATGAAGAGGCGGTAGGTGCCACCTTTGCGCATCTTCTTGAGTCCCTCGGCCATACCGTCGACCACTCCGTCGAGCGGCAGCTCGATCGGCGTGTCGGCTCCGGTGGAGTCAAACTCGCGTCCGTCGGTGAAAGTGCCCGTATAGCTCACCAGAGCCGTGTCGTAGTGCCCGGGGCTTTCACCCGTACCCGGCTGCACTATCTCGAACAGCAGCCCCGACGGCGTACGCTCCACTCCGCTGCGCGAGGCCACCTCGTCGAGAAAAGCCTGCTGCTCCTCGGCCGAGGGCGCCTGCGGACGCACCTCCACGTCGATCAGCGAAGTGATGTAGGCCTCGGCGTCGAGCGGCGCCATCATAGGCTTGCCGCCGGCAAAGATGCGGGCCAGAGCCGTGGTGAGATTGCGCGAGTCGACGTTGAGGCCGAGTCCGCGGAGAGTGCGCAGGCGCGCTGCCAGCTGCACTCCCTCGTAATAGCCCTGCACGTAGGTTTCGTTGATACTGTCGCGCAATCCCTTTCGGAATCCGTCGGTATAGTCGCGGAGCCGCTCGCTGTCATCGGCCATTCCGGGCGACGACAGCGGAGTCAGATAGTGGCTCCACATCGAGGCGAAAGCCTCCGCCACCGTATCGACACGCTCCTGGGCCGAAGCAGCCACGATGGCCGACAGCGCCACGAGGAGAGTAGTCACATAGCGCCGCAAGGCATTCATTTGCCTTCGACCTTGATGAGTTCCACGTCGAATATCAGAGTGGAGTCGGGACCGATCACCGGACCGGCTCCGTTAGGACCGTAGGCGAGCTGCGAGGGGATGAACAGGCGCCACTTCGAGCCGGCCTTCATCATCTGCAGAGCCTCGACCCATCCGGGTATCACCTGGCTCACGCCGAAGGTGGCGGGAGCGCCACGCTCCACCGAGCTGTCGAACACCGTGCCGTCGATAAGCTTGCCTGTATAGTGCACCGTCACGGAGTCCTGCGCCGAAGGTGTCGGGCCGTCGCCCTCCTCTATCACCTCATACTGCAGGCCCGATGCCGTCACCTTCACCTCAGGGCGCTTGGCGTTCTCGGCCAGGAAAGCCTCACCGGCCTGACGGTTGATCTTGCCCTTTTCGGCAGCCTCGGCCTGCTGACGCTCCTCCATTGCGGTGAAGTAGCGGCGTATCTCCTCTTTGGCTTCATCGTAGCTCATACGGGGCGTAGCGCCCGAATATACAGCCGCAACGCCATCGGCGAAGTCCTTGAAATCGATCTTCTCGATGCCGCTGCTGCGGAAATTGTTGCCCATGCTCAGACCGAGAGCATAGCTGATACGGTCAAATTCTTTGTTTTCCATCTTGATGGTTCTTTATTGTTGTTTTCTATTATTCGGAGTTTTGGCCGCACAAAGGTAGGGTAAAATCCGCTGACCATGACTATAATTTAACAAAAAAATCTTAATGCCGCGGCCACATCCTTAAAGAGATAACAACTCCCCCTACGCCATAGTTTAATCCCGGCGGCCACATAAACCGCCCCCGGCCGCTCATTCGCCGCTCACCTCCACTGCCTCCATGAATTTCAACAATGTAGCAGCTTCGGCCGTGTGAAACGACAGCTGATCGAACAGCCTGTGGGTACGAAGCATCTCTATGGCAGCCTCAGCCGTCACGACACCCTGCTCGTACAGCCTTATCGTGGCATACAGCTGATCGTTGGCCACCGGACCCATTATAAGGGCATAACGGTCATCTTCCACTCCCCGACGGTTGCTGACCACAAAGTCAAGCCACTCCTTCGTGGCTCCCTCGAATCGCATGACTGACAGACCACTGTCAAGCATATCGTCGGGAACCTCATATACCGAAACCACAGCCTTTGCGCTCTGTTCACGGCTCATTTTAAGCAGCGCCCACTTTCTTGCCTGCTCAAAACTGGTGGTCGTGTAAAATCCCTTGCCGAAATCAGTGGCCTTGCGTCCCTTCTGAACGTTGGGACGGCGGACGGCTACCGTCGAACCGTGATACAGTTTCATTTTTTCCTTTTGATGTAAGTCGTTATAGTATCCAGTATATAGTCAGCGTCCTGCGTGTGGAGCATCTCGTAATTATCGCCCAGAAATTCGAAAACTCCATGAAGCGAAAAAACCAGCAGCACTTCTTCGGCGCTTATATCTTTGGCCTCCCGGTAGTTTTCAGCGCAGAACATCTGGAACAACAGCACCTTCGGATTCTCATTCTGACTCCTCTTTGACGCAGTTTTTTCCTTCTCCAGATCCTCGTACAATGACACCGTGCTCTGATACCATAGCTTGGTCTTCTCGTCAAGCAATGACCGGTATAAACTGGAAGAATATATGTAGAACAACGCATCCTCCAGCGGCAACGCCTTGCGTTTCATCACCATGCCGACAAGCTCCCTCATGACGAAAGGAAGCATCGCCTGCCCAAGCGCACCCTTATGTATCGGATCATTATTCATCTATATCCATTTACTGACTCTATATAACGTCGCGTGTACTAATTTTGACGTCGTGTGTGCAAATATAAGGATTTTTCCTTACAAAACACCCACTGCCACCGCTCATTCGCCGCTCACCTCCACAACGACTGCCTGTAACGACAGGCGGCGCGTCAGCCACTGATGGCCGGCGCGCCGCCCGGAGCTATGCCCGTCCGCAAGCGGACAGATCGTTCAGATCACTTCACCATGATCTTGAAAGCATGGCGACCGATGCGCACTATGTAATATCCCGCCGCAAGATCCTTGCGTCGTGCCGGGCCGGCATAGAGCCGTTGGCCACTGATCGAGTAGATCTCCACCGTGGTATTGCCGTCCACGCCCTCGAAGTCTATTCCGCCGGGCACGGCTATCGGCCTGGCGGCCTCGGCGTCCGAAACTCCATCGATGCCCGAAGGATCGGTCGGGTCAGAAGGATCGGAGGGGTCAGAAGGGTCTGAGGGGTCAACAGGATCGGTTGGATCTGAGGGGTCTGTCGGCTCCTCTGCCGGAGCGTCGGTCTGGTCAAACAGCCCCCATACGCTATGCTTCCTGTAAGCATCCGCAGCCTCTTCAACCACGCTCAGCTTGGCATTGGAGTATGTAGCCTCGTCAAACGACGACACGTCGGCCGACGGCGGCAAAGTGTTCCTCACCGTCACTTTCGTCAGAGCCTCGCACCCCTTGAATGCCGACAGACCCACATAGTTGACCGTGGCAGGCAGCTCCACTTCCGAAATCGGCGCGCCGGCGAAGCCGTTGTTGGCCACTCCGGCCACGGTATACACCTTGTCGTTGAACATCACCGTCGACGGGATTTTCACTGCCGTCGCAGCCGCGCGGCTTCCGCCGAGAGCCACCGCCGAGATCTCCACCGTGGCGTCGGCCTCGGAGGTGATGTGGTAGCTGACGTTCTCGGCCACAAACTCCGTGGTCGTGCCCACCGTCCAGCTGTCGATCTTCTTGAACTTTCCCCAGTAGGGGTGAACCCAGTTGATCGCCCTGCTGTCCTCCGGCACATGGAGCGTCGCCGCTGTCAGCGTGGTCGCGTCGAAGGTGCTGCTCTCGATCACCGGCGGTATCGGGTTGATCACATACACGTTGCCGAGCTGCCGGCATCCACTGAAAGCACTCTCCCCTATGCTCTTCACCGATCCCGGCAAAGTAAGCTCCTTTAGGCCGCTGCAACCGTAAAACGCCCCCCACTCTATCGACTCCGTAGGATTCGGTATGGCCATATGCTCCAGCGAAGTGCAGCCACTGAATGCCCCCGAACCGATCAACTTGAGGGTATTAGGAAGTGAAATGCTCCCCAATGCCGTACAATTCTTGAAAGTTTCACTCAGAATCTCCGTCACAGAGTTGGGAATAGTGACGGACGTAAGACCGGAGCAGCCACTGAAGGCCGATGAACCGATCTCCGTCACAGAGTTGGGAATAGTGACGGACGTAAGACCGGAGCAGCCACTGAAGGCCGATGAACCGATCTCCGTCACAGAGTTGGGAATAGTGACGGACGTAAGACCGGAGCAGCCACTGAAGGCCGATGAACCGATCCCTGTAACCTTATCCCCAATTGTGAGCGATGTCAGCTTCGTCCGGTTCTCAAACGGCGAGTAGCTGCTGTAGTAGATCAATGTGCGCCCCAGATACACCGTTTCAAGCGGACAGCCGCTAAACAGGCCTGTAGAAGATGAGTTGCTGCCTAATTTCAGAGTGGATTCACCGTCATCTATTTTTAGAGTGGTCAGACTTGTGCAGCCCTCGAAGGCATAGTCACCGATCGAAGTCACCGAATTTGGAATTGTGAAGGACGTAAGACCCCTGCAGTCACGGAATACCGATGAACCGAGCGAGGTCACAGAGCCTGGAATAGTGACGGACGTTAGACCAAAGCAGCCACTAAAGGCCGATGAACCGAGCGAAGTCACCTTATCCCCAATAGTGAGCGACGTCAACTTCGTCTGGTTTTGAAACGGAGAGTATCTATAGCTCAGGGTGCGCCCCATATACACCGTTTCAAGCGGACAGCCGCTGAACAGGCCGTCATAAGAGCCGCCGTAATTATAGCCGTTGTTGCCTAATTTCAGAGTGGATTCACCGTCCTCTATTTTTAGAGTGGTCAGACCCCTGCAGCCGGAGAAGGCATAGTCACCGATCTCCGTAACAGAGCTGGGGTTCGTAAAGGCCGTAAGACCGGAGCAGCCACGGAAGGCAGATTCACCGATCGAAGTCACCGATCCGGAAATCGTAAACGACGTAAGCCCATACTCGCCACCAGAGAGCGGTTCTCCGAGCGAGG